>WRGH01000043.1 GCA_009787285.1 Brevinematales bacterium | reverse complement strand
ATTGACAAACACATGGAAACATTTATTTCAGGAGCCGACTTTGCAAATATAAGAGTGTGGGGTTTTGATCATGTGCGTATTCCGGTTGACTCATACCTTTTTTTCACAGAGGATGAAAAACCGATAGAAAACCGTTTACAAAATCTTGATCGTTCTGTGGAATTGGCGGAACAAAACGGACTTAAATTGATACTGGACCTGCACGAATGTCCGGGTCACGATTTTTCCGAAGTAACCAAAAGCCCTGTTCAAAAACTTTTTGACAGCGATGATATCTATATAAAAAAAACCGAAAAGATTTGGGCGTTCCTTGCGGAGCGTTACGGGCAAAAAAACCATGTGCTTTTTGAAACGCTTAATGAGCCTGTAGCTCCTACGTCTGATATTTGGAATAACGTCAAAGACAGGCTCTGCCGCGAAATACGAAGGCATGCTCCAAAATCAACAATAATAACAGGTTCAAACATGTGGAACTGGCCCAGCACTTTCAATTTACTTACGCCGTTTGAGGATGACAATGTAATTTACAGCGTTCATTTTTACGAACCGCTGCTTTTTACCCACCAGAATGCGCCGTGGATAAAAAATCCTGAAATCAAGGCGGCAAGGACATATCCTTCCGATTACGGACCGGGTTTTGTCCGCAAGTACGGTCTTACAATGTCGGCGGGTGTATGGGACAGACAGCGGCTTGCAAAAGAGTTCGAGCCTGTTAACGAGTTCAGGAAAAAGCACAATGCGCAGGTGATTTGCAACGAGTTCGGCGTTTATACACCGGTAGAACTTCAAGCCCAGTTACGCTGGTATGACGACCTTCTTTCAGTCCTCAAGGAAATGGAGATCGGTTTTTCGTATTGGAACTATAAAAACCTCGACTTTGGAATAATTTCCGCAGGGGAGAAATTGCATGAAAATCTTCCCCAGTACAATAACGGCGAAAGGATTAATTATCCGGTACTTGATGTTTTAAGAAAATATTAGACTTGTTCCGTAACTGTTTGAGTCGGACTTGCGGCTCAAGGCGAATCTCTTGTCTTGAATTTTAACCGTAAACCGGATTATCATTTCATTAATGCGCTGGCTGTTTTTTACCCCGATAGTTTTTCTTGTTTTTTTGGGCATTTGCTTTTACATAGGCGCAAAGTTATTAGGCTTTATTCGCTTTTTTTCTCCGAATACAAAGGTTGTAGTTTTCTGGCTTCTTTTTACTTTTGTCTGCTGCGTCCTGCTTTTTGTCAATTTTCTGCCTTTTAAACTGAACTTCTTGCGCATAACAGGTTCGTATTGGATGGCGGTATTTATGTATCTGTTTATGCTGTTTGTGTTATCTGATTTTATAAGGCTTGTATTGTTTTTTGCCGGAAAAAGGTATGTAAATATCAAACTGTACACAATTGGGGCGGCGTTAATAATATGCGTTATACTGCTTGTTTACGGTTCGTTGCACGCCCGTTCTGTAAGAACAGAAAATTACTCTTTGAATTTAAACGGAAAAGGCGGTAAAATTCGCGTAACCTTAGTTTCCGATATGCATATCGGCGCTGCGGTAGGAAAATCGCATATAGGCAGAATTGTAAAGGCGGTAAACCGTACTGAACCTGATATGGTTTGTATTGCAGGCGATGTATTCGACGGAAATCTTAACGTAATAAATGACTTGGAAGGCGTTATTGCCCGGCTTAAATTATTAAAAGCGCCGTTAGGCGTATACGCCTGTCTCGGCAACCATGATGTAGATCGAATGAGCATAAGCGGAAGCAGAACAGAGCGAATTACGGAAATTCTTAAAGAGGCCGGAATTGTTGTGTTGCAGGATGAAGTTTATCAAATAANAGAGAATTTATTTNTTGCAGGCCGCAAGGATGCCCGCCCGATCGGAATGAATGNGGTTNGGAAAAATTCGCAGGAATTATTGGCAGGTATTGACGGGAATATCATCATGCTGGATCATCAACCGACACAGTTTGCGCAGAACGAACAGGCGGGGGTCGATCTTCTTCTTTGCGGGCACACCCACAAAGGACAGGTTTTTCCCGCAAACTTCATTACATGGTTTATTTATAAAAAAGCGGGGGCGGTTCATTACGGTTATTGGAAAGGGAAGACAATGCAGGCTGTTGTTACATCGGGAGCCAGATTTTGGGGTCCCCCTGTCAGAATCGGCACGAACAGCGAAGTAGTTGTTATTGATGTCAATTTTTTGCCATAATTAATAATTAAGGAGGAAAACATGAAATACATAAATTTTGACAAAACGGCTGTATACCAAAAGCTTAAAAGCGCGGCTGTGGGTTTTGATTTAAAAAATAAACTTGATGCAAAAAGGGTAGGGGAGTGCGTTGTCCCAATGGCCGCAGGGCTTACATATTCATGGGCGGCCAAGTCTGTAAGCGATCAAACTGTAAAACTGCTGCAGGAACTTGCGGATGAACAGGAACTGCTCGAAAAATACAAAACTCTNCTTAACGGAGAAGTAATGAACACAGGTGANAACCGCAAAGTTTTGCATCATCTTTTACGAGGGCAGCAGGGGGCGCCTGTCGTTGAAAACGGAAAAAATATAGGCGATTTTTACCGCAAAGAGCTTGAACGGTTCGGCGGTTTTGCAAATGAAGTTCATCAGGGTAAATACAAAGGCTCAACCGGTAAACCTTTTACCGCTGTAGTGCAAATCGGTATCGGAGGCTCAGATTTAGGACCGCGCGCTATGTATCTGGCTCTTGAAAACTGGGCCGTAACCGAAGGCAAAAAACGCATGGATGCGAAATTTATCTCCAATGTTGACCCTGATGATGCATCTACTGTTATTTCCCTATGTAATCTTGAACAGTGCCTTTTCATTCTTGTTTCAAAGAGCGGAACTACTCAGGAAACGCTTTCAAACGAGCTTTTTGTAAAGGACAAACTTGTAAAAGCGGGGCTTGATCCGAGNAAACACATGATCGCCGTAACAAGCGAGACAAGTCCTCTTGCGCGTAACAGCGCGTATCTTGATTCATTTTACATTGACGACTATATAGGCGGGCGTTATTCGTCAACTTCTGCTGTCGGCGGCTGCGTTCTGTCGCTTGCATTCGGAGCCGATGTGTTTAAGGAATTCCTTTCAGGCGCCGCTGAAGCCGATAAAATGGCGCTTGAAACTGACATTCTTAAAAATGCCGCTCTTTTGGACGCGCTAATAGGAGTTTGGGAGCGNAACTTTTTGATGTATTCGTCTACAGCGGTTCTGCCNTANAGTCAGGCTCTTTCACGTTTTCCGGCGCACCTTCAGCAAATGGATATGGAATCAAACGGAAAGCGCGTTAACCGCNGGGGCGAAAGCATAGATTACAGNACAGGTCCAGTTATTTTCGGAGAGCCGGGAACAAACGGACAGCATTCTTTTTACCAGCTCTTNCATCAGGGAACAAATGTNATTCCCCTGCAATTTATAGGCTTTATCGAAAGCCAGCGCCATGATGACGTAACGGTTGACAATTCCGTAAGCCAGACTAAACTCGCGGCAAACCTTGCGGCTCAAATTGTAGCGTTCGCAAAAGGACAGGACAGCTCTGACAAAAACAAAGAGTTCCCAGGCGGACGGCCTTCAAGCCTGATATACGGAAAAAGATTAACACCCGCTGTTTTAGGAAGCCTTCTTGCCCACTTTGAAAACAAGGTGATGTTTCAGGGTTTTGTGTGGAACGTTAACAGCTATGATCAGGAAGGGGTGCAGCTTGGCAAAATACTTACAAAAAAAGTTCTTTCCGGCAAATTTGGAGACGGNGCTCTTGAAGCTTACAGTAAAATTCTTGGCGTATCACTTACATAGCTCTACAATAAAGTTGATTGTCTTTTCAAAGAATTGAGGGGTAAGGCGGGCAAGGGTATCAGCCGGAGTATTCATATTTTTCCATGTTTGCGGAAAAAACCGCATGGAATTNGGTTTTTTTATTTCACCTGATATTAAAAGATTTGAAAACTCGGGGTTCTTGCGCAAAACATCTTCAAATTGAGACGCTTCTTCAGACGGAAGCAATGTTATGGTCTGCGCTACGAACCCTGCGCGTAAAAAACCCATGTCGTCGCAAAAAGGAGTAGGAGCGAGCAGGACTTTTTCAAAGCGGAGGTTATTTGTAGTTTCAAGAGCGCGGTTCCTTAACAGGCGGATGTTTTCTCTTAATTTGTGGATATTGGGACGGTCGCTGTTTCCCAAAATAGAATCTGTAATGGTGGATAAAATAAACGTGTCTCCTGTACCGCAGGCGTCAAAGTTAAATATTTTTGCTTTTTCCAAACCCCATACTTTTAATTTTTGCGCAAGGGTAAAAGACCCTTGAGCTTCAAAGTTTTCGCCTGAAACAAGTTCTTCCTTGTCCGTAAAAATAATTATCCAGTTGTCAATATTTTTTTCGGCGAATATCAATGCTGCGCGTAACAGATGAAAGACGGCGATACTGTTGTCATTTGCGCCGGGACTGCCGTTAACACGATCGTAATGTGCGACAAGTACGTAAGGACTTTGTCCTGCAAATGGAAAAGTGTTTCCTGCGGTACGTATTTTTTGCCCTTGGGGAAAAATAAAAAAATGCCTGTTTCCGGCAACCGAAATAACAGTAGTATTCAGTCCGATTTTTTCGATAGTTAAAAGTAATGCTTTATAACGGTCCGCTTTTAACGCGATAAAATAACCAAAGCGATCGTACGGACTTTGTTTTGTCCAGTCACTTTCTTCAATAGGCTTCATTTTTATATTTTATCCGCTTTAAATGAATATGAAGGAGATACAAGCTCCTGCTGCGCGCTGATAAATTTCAATTCCGGCAGGTTCTTTTTTTCCTGCGAAGCCGCATATTTAAAACTCTTTTCTAAAACTCCAAAAACAGCCGCAGTACATAATTCAAGCGTTTTTTTAAGATTTTTTGTTTCAAGAAAACGGGATAAAAATACGGCGGAAGTCATGTCGCCGGTTCCTGCAACGCCGTTGCCGAGCGGCAGTTCGGGGGTGTTTATTTTATATATTTCTTTTTTTTGTTTATCAGACGCAATCATACCAAGCTCGCCGTCTTTTTCACGGAAACTCGTAACAAGCACAATGGAAGGTCCCATTTCATGCAGAATGTTTACCGCTTTTACCGCGTCTGTTAAAGTTTGAGTATTAAGCCCTGTCAGCGCTTCAAGTTCAAACTGATTCGGAAATACAATGTCAGCTAACGGAATAAGCTCGTTTTTAAAAATATCGGGAATATCGGGTTTGACATAGAAACCGCGCCCGATATCGCCCATTACAGGATCGCAGCAGTAAAGCGCATTTATGTTTTTGCTTCGTACTTTTTTTACAGCATTGCGAATTACACTGCCTGTGGAGGCATCGCCGAGGTAGCCTGAAAGAACTGCCTCGCAGTTATAAAGCACGTCCCTTTCATCAAGACCCGTTACAAGCTCATCCGCCAATTCCGCTCCAAGCACTTTGCCGCGCCATTTTCCGTATCCTGTATGATTGGAAAATTCAACCGTGTTGACAGCCCATACTTCATGTCCAAGCCTCTGCATAGGAAAAACAGCCGCTGTATTTCCGGCGTATCCGTATACAACGTGGGATTGTATTGATAGTATTGCCATTTATTTTCCCTTTTTATCCTGTAATGTTCCTATATGAAATATTCTGTCAACCAGTAAAGCCAGAAACCTCCATAATCTTCCCTGACTTTGACCGTATTTTCTTGAGAAATCCCCCGCCGCATTTGCGAGAGAATATCCTCCGTACTTTTTTTTCAAGAAATCCCAGTGTTTGATGATCCATACATAAAGATCGGCTTCCGTTCTCGCAGGGAAATTTGCCAAAAGCCACTGTTCCCTGATTATTGTTATTACCGGATTATACACATTGTTATACCATGAAACAAGCGCGTCGCTGAAAGGAATTTCTTCTTTCATTCCTTCATTCATATAGTATTTATGGACAAGAATGTGATTGTAAATTACATCGTAGCGTCCCGGAGAACTGAAATCGAGATTCAAACAATTTGTAAGTTTGCCGAAATCTGTTTTTTCATAAAATATTTTTTTCTCATAATTAACAAGCGCTTGACGAAGTTCATCTGTTGTCATGGTAGGCTTGATATTTATTTCTGTTGACAGGCTTGTAACATCGGCGTCAATAAATTCAACATTTTGC
Source organism: Brevinematales bacterium (assembly GCA_009787285.1). GTDB lineage: Bacteria > Spirochaetota > Spirochaetia > Treponematales > Breznakiellaceae > WQXQ01. The sequence continues at coordinate 4,745 of WRGH01000043.1, read as the reverse complement.
ATCCTNGCTACAGATACGCGATGGTTGCCGTCTCGGACAAAATAAACTCCCCCGATTTCATAAAGCTGAATGGGCGGAAGAATGATNTCCTTGATATGCGCTTCGTCTACCCTTTGCCAGCGGTTACGAAGATGTTCCTTTCTGGGGAAAAAATATTTGTTAAAATCATGGTAACGGCCTTCGCTGCCGGCGATCATTTTTACCGGTACTGTCTGGCTTCCCTTGTAAGATTCATTTTTTGGTTTTAGGATTTCCTTAACATCATTAAATGAAAGCAGTCTGTCCCTGTCTATATTTAANAAATTTTGTATCTGCGAAAGAATTGCCTTACCTCTTGCGCGGGAAAAATCAGCGGAAGCNTGTTGAGTTATGCTGTCAATAATCATCTCAATCTCCAAAGTTTATTAAATAATGGCCGTATGCGTTTATTACCGTAGTATTTTGCCATTTTGTGCAGCGCACGTCTGATAAATCATATAAGTGAATATGACCATGTACAAGGTACTTTGGCTTAAACACCTTCATAAACCACAGAAAAATTTTAAAACCTGTATGACACTTGTCCTTTTTGTCATGTATNCCCATTGGCGGNGCATGAGTCAAAAGTATATCAACATACCGGCCGTGAAAAATACGGTTCCACAAAAGACGCGGGATAAGTTTTATAATTTCAATAGACATCTCGAAATTTGTATATTGATTTGATCCGTTATTATAACGCATGGAACCGCCAAGCCCTGCGATAATAAAATTTCCTTCAATTTTTACCTTTGTTCCGATATAAACTGCGCCGCAGGTATAAAATTCCCTTTCATCTTCAACAAGCGGAAGATTCCGTAATTTTTTAAAGAATTTTTGTTCTTTTGTATGATGATTTCCAAAAATAAAGTACAGAGGCTTATTCAGGGTGGAAATTATGTAATCAAGGTAATCCATAGGCAGATCTCCGGCCGAAAGGATTAAATCAACATCGGCAAACCGTTCTTTTATATAAGGAGAATAAATTAGAGGATCTATTTGGTCGGAAATACAAAGTATTTTCAAAAAAATGCCTTATTTTTCAGGTTTTTTTCATGCCTGTGATGAACAAATATAAACTTGTCGATATAATAAGTAGAAAAAGAATGAGGCATATTTATTTCCTGTAATTATATTTTAACAGATTGTTTTATTATTAGGAAGGAAAAATGTTGAAAAAGAGCGTATTCGTCATTTCATTACTCTTATTAACGGTTTTCTGCTATGGGCAGAATAATTTTTCAAGGGGAGAAGAACTGCTGATGCAGAATAAACCTGAAGAAGCGGTGATCTACCTTGAAAGCGCTGTAGCCGACGATCCTGCCCGTGTAAATACCTATCTTTACCTTGGCATTGTATATGAGCAGCTTGGCAGAACAGACGAGGCTATTGCAATATACAGGCGAATTCTTCCTTCCGCAGGGAACTTGTCGGCCAATGTTGCCAATAATCTGGGAAATGTTTATTTTCAAAGAGGGAATACAGACGAAGCNGAGCGTTATTATACTCAAGCTATCGGTTTTAATTCGGCGTTTTCAAGGGCATATTTGGGAAGGGCAAATACCGGAATAAAGGCGGGAAAACTGCAAAATGCCGTTTCCGATTATGAGCAGTATCTGGCGTTGGAGCCGCTGTCTTCACAACGCGCAAGTATTGAGCAGCTTTTAACCTTAATCCGCGCCGAATTTGCCGCCGCAGAAATGCGAAGGCTTCTTGCNGAAGAAGAGGAAAGAAGAATTGCCGAAGAAAAACAGAAACTTCTGGATTCGGTTTACGCGTCCCTGTCTTCGGCGGCTGATCAAAGCCAGAGTATTTCATCAGGAGCGGAAGGCGTAGAAGGTTATGAAGGTGAATTTGTACTTGAATGAGGGAGGGCTTATATGACAAGACGTAAATTGATTTTATTAATTTCAGGAGGAGCCGCGATTATTCTGCTTGTTATAGGAGGAATATTCTTTTTCAGGGGGAAAAAATCAGGTAATTTAAATACTGTCGCGGGCGGTATTGATGCCAGAAGGCAGAATACAATAAAACTTGCGGGAAATTATGTTGAAGTCGGCGAATATGACCGCGCTTTGAATCTGCTTGACGGTTTATTAATAGATGACCCNGACGATGTTGACGCAAAGTCTCTTTTGCTTCAGATACTCGGAATGGATCGGGATAAAAACAACAACAACAATGACGCGCTTCTTGAAGCGCAGCGCCGGTTACTGGAAGAACAGCGGCAGCAAAACGCGGCATTATTCCGGAATCAGGCGGCTTTAAATCAGCAAAGGATGTCCGGTGATTTAATGGCTGTTATGGAAGCGGATGCGGCTCGCAGGGCTTCCATGCAGGCGGAAGAAGAACGTAANAAAACGCAGGAAGCGGAGCTTGCAAAGGCATCACGTGAATTACAGGAAATAATGAGGAGGATTAACAACCTGGTAGCGGACGGAAAAGCAAGGCTTATCTCAAANGACCTTGAAGGCGCGGCNAAATTNTTTACCGAAGCCAGAAATTCCATGCCGCCCGGTGAATCCCGTTTTGAATCGCAGAAATTAGCCGACATTGCGGACGCTTATTACAGTTACAGCGTAAATAATCCCAATACTTCAGGCAGCCGCGAGGCGGTTACAAAAGCGACGGAATACGCGAATGAATCGGTCTCGAAGGATTCTACTCAGGCGCTGCCGCATTATGTTCTCGGTAGAATTGCCCGCGANGCCAATCAGACTGAAAAAGCCATAAATGAATTAAGGGAAGCCGCGCGTCTTGATCAGAATAATTANCTGTATTCGTATGATCTTGGACGCGTTCTTTTTACATCGCGCCGTTATCAGGAATCAAAGGATTCTTTTCAGAATGTAACAAAGGTAAATCCTAATTTTGAGCCCGCATGGTACAATCTCGGCGGAACATTCAGAATGTTAAACCGTCAGGATGACGCGTTAGCTTCATACAGACAGGCTGTTGCGATAAAAGCCGATTATGCCGCCGCTCACCGTGAGATCGGCAGGATACTCCTTGCAAAAAACGANACAAAAGGCGCTATAGAAGCTTTTTCAAAAGCGCTTCAGTACAGCAACAATGACTATAATACATTATGCGAATTAGGAGCCGCATACAGCCAAGCGGGAAATTTTGTTGAGGCGGAAAATGTTTTTAAAAATGCGCTTCATATAAATCCTGCCGATGCGCAGACCAATTACAATATGGCGGTTGTAAAACTCGGGCTTAAAAAATATACGGAAGCGATTTCTTTCGCTAAGAANGCGGTAGACAGTAATCCGTCAAATGCGGTTTATGTGTATACTCTTGGACTTGTATGTGAAGAATTAGGCGCTTTTGATCCTGCAATTGCCGCTTATCAAAAAGCGATGTCGCTTGATTCGCACTATATCCGCCCNAGAATCAACCTTGGAAGCATTTATCTTTCAAACGGAAAATACAATGAAGCAATCGCCTGTCTTAACGAAGCNTATGCGGCGGAACCTTCAAACTTTGAGGTAAACAACAATCTGGGCGCTGTTTATGCAAAAAAAGAAAACTGGTCTTACAGTATCGTCCATTATGAAAGGGCGTTATCCGCTAAACCTAATGATCCGACAGTACGCTTTAATCTTGCCCGCGCTTATGCAGGTACCGGCGATCTTGAAAAGGCGCAGANTTCGTATCAGGCGTTACTGCGTCTTGCGCCTGACAATTGGGATGCAATGTTTGAACTTGGAATGACATGCATATCGTTGGGAAATAACAACGAAGCAAAACGTTATTTGCAGGATTTGTTAAGCAGAAATCCCAATTATACCGGCAANGCCGAAGCGGAAAGGATATTGAGAAGCTTGTGAACGCGATCATAACGGTAGTAGGGACTGACAAGGTCGGAATAATCGCCAAAGTTTCCGCTTTTTTGGCTGAACGCGATATTAATATCGAAGACATNTCGCAGACGGTTTTAAGCGGTAATTTTGTAATGATGATGATGGTGAACCTTTCATCATGCTCAAAAGCCCTTGAAGATATAAAGAAAGAACTCGACTCTCTCGGCGATACGCTAAACGTAAGTATCAGTCTGATGCATGAAAAGGTTTTTTCGGCTATGCACCGTATTTAATTCCCTTACACTGCGGCGGCTATTTTTTCTCCAATCAATTCTCCGATTATTTGAACAGGGGTTTGATGGGTTGCCAACGCGCGAGTCATTATATAGTCAGCAGCGGCAGGTTTAAGTAAATTGAGTAATTCACGCTGCCTGATGAAAATATCAGGTTTACTAAAATCGACTTTCGGAGTGATACGGGTTAATTCCTCGTCCAGTGCCTCTGCTTCTTCTTCAGTCATATACGCCATTTCTTTCTCCTATAGCATATTATGCGACAAAAATCCCTTCCTGCACTTCATCGCATGAAATACATTTACGTGCTCATCATCAATACGATTATATATAACTTCAATGGGGTTGCCGCGAGTATCAAAGCCTATGAGTAAATACTTGTTTTCATAGTCTTCCAAAAGACCATTACGAATAGGATGAAGGAACGCCCATTCAATGTCTGCTTCGGCAAGTCCGTGTTTAAAAGCAGATTGATTATAGATAATACCCGCATCCATGAGTAAAGCATAATCTTTGCATGGTGTTTTTGCAACTATCCGCGTTGCCTCATGGAAAATGTTACCGAAAACAAGTCATGCCTCAAATAGAAAATGTTACCCAAATTAAACTAAGGATACCGCGAGGAGGG
>WRGH01000042.1 GCA_009787285.1 Brevinematales bacterium | reverse complement strand
TCGGCTTCGTCCCTCTTTTCATGATCTATCCAGATAGCGGGAAGTCCGAAAGCAGGGTCTACCGTTTTTTCACCCTGCATTTCTGTCGTTACAGTTCCAGGNTTTATACAGAGGAAATANCCNAGTCGGATTTTACCCTTGCCCGCATCGACTCCTTTTATTTTAAAGCAGTACTCGGACGCTTCAAGTATTGAATTGTCTACTATCCGCACTTTGGGAATTACAAGACCAAGATCAAGAGCGGACTGACGCCTGACTCCCTGAATCCTTTCCAGTAATTCGGCTCCCTTTTGTTTTTCAACAAGAGGGACAAGTCCGTATCCNAATTCAAGCGAAAGAGCGTCCAGCGGAACTACCGGAGAAATTTCACCGGCTTTTTCATCCTTTCGTTCCCTGCTCTTTGCCATCATTTCGTTAGCGTTGGCGGCCTTTCTCTGCCGTTTCCCCATTGTGTACGCGTGAGCGGCGACTATCGCCGCCATGGCAAGAAGAACATACCAAGGAAAGCCGGGTAAAACTGAAAGAAACACAAGAACTCCCGTCAAGATCCAATAGATGGACGCCGGACGGTAGAAAATTTGCTCCATGAACTGCTCTGACAAATTACCGGATTCGGCAGACCTTGATACTATTAAGCCCATTGCGACAGAAATAAACAGAGCTGGAAACTGGGAAATAAGTCCGTCTCCTATAGAAAGACTAATATAATTGTTAGCCGCAAGAGCCAGCGGCTCGCCATTAAGNGACATTCCGACAATAATTCCGCCCATCACATTTACTGCGGTTATAAGAATTCCTATTTTTACATTGCCTGAAATAAATTTACTTGCTCCGTCCATTGCCCCGAAAAAATCAGACTCTTGCTGTATTTGCGCTTTTCTTATTTTGGCTTCTTCCTCTGTTATAGAGCCGGAGCTATATTCGGTTTCTACGGACATTATCTTTACCTGCATAGCGTCCAATCTAAAACGCGCCGCAACTTCCGAAATACGGGTCGCGCCTTTGGTAATAACAAAAGCCTGAACCGCAATTATAATAATAAAGATAATAAACCCGATAACAAGACCTTTGCTGCCGGAAGACCCGACTACNAAATGGGAAAACGCCCTTACCATCCTGCCGTTAAATTTCATTCCGTCCCTTAAAATCAGCCTTGTGGAAGAAACATTCAAAGCAAGGGAGAGAACTGTTGTAACAAGCAGCATTGTAGGGAAAGANCTGAATTCAACTGTCGGTTTTTCGGAAGTAATGACTATAAGCAGAATCAAAATCGAAAGCATTAGATTCCCTGCCATAAGCGCATCAAGTATAACGGTCGGCAGCGGCAGAATCATCATAATTACAATTACAATTACCGCTGTTGCCGGAAAACTATCACGAAGAAAACCGAATATATTACGAGACATTGGTCCTTTTGTTCCTAATGTCGCATCAGACATTTATACCTCCCATTACGCGCTATCTCTTTTGCGCTTTTCTTCGTTCAAACGCCAAACTTTACTCAAAATTAAAGCAACCGTATTATAATATGCCACGGGAATAATATCTCCGACATTTGTTTCTCGGTACAATGCCCATGCAAGAGATTTATTTTCTACAAGCGGAACTTCATGTTCCTGCGCAATATTCCTAATTCTTGCGGCCATTTCATCAGCGCCCTTTGCAACAACCATCGGACCGTCCATGTTGCCCCATTCATACATCAAAGCGATTGCCAGGTGAGTCGGGTTTGTTATAACGACATCAGCCTTGGGAACNGCAGCGGAAATATTCTGCCTTAAAAGATCGCGAAAACGTCCGCGAATCCTTGACTGCACCTGCGGATCCGCTTCATACATTTTAATTTCTTCTTTCATCTCGTATCTTGTCATTTTGTTGCGTTCACGAAAACGGTACCGCTGGAAAAAATAATCGGGTATCGAAAGAATCAGCATTAAGAACGCCGCAAAGAGCAGCATCTTTATTGCAATTGACGCTACAAGGGAAAATCCCCCAAAGATATCCAGTTTCTGCAGATTAACAAGTTTTCTATAGTCTGAATAAATTAAAACAAAAGATAATATTCCGATAATTGCAATCTTTACTATCGACTTAATAAAATTAAAAATTCCGTCTATCGAAAATATACGCCTNAAGTACTGTCCNAATTTGGGCAGCGTTCTGGAAAAATTNGGAACCAGCGGTTTTGCTGTAGGNAAAAAACCAACCTGCAGTACATTTGACAGCACCGCCGCAACNACCGCTACAGTTAAAATCGGCCAAACAAGCCGCGTAAAGTACTTTAAAAAAGCAAGCGCAATAATTCCATCTTTTGTCGGNTCCATTTCAACAGCGCGGTTCAGAAAAAACTTCACCATTTCAACACAAGTGCGCAGCATCGAAGGCGCTAAAAACAACAGCAGCAGCGCAGGCAGGAGCAGTCCCAGCGCGCTGATAAGCTCCTGGCTTTTTACTACCTGGCCTTCTTTACGCAGTTCGCTTAACTTATGCTCGGTAGGCGGTTCGGTCTTACCCGGCGCGTCTTCATCGTTATCTGCAAACCACTGTAAGTGAATGACAGGAAGCCGGGAGCGCGGAACGGGGAATAGAGAATAGTGATTAACGTATTGAATTACACATTTTGTATTCCGCTCCATACTCTTTACTCCAGATTCCAAACTCTCTATTTTCAACNCTCTACTCTCCGTTCCCAGTTTACTCATAATCCGCCTACTCCGGTAATCTGCCGCCCGATTTGGGGATACAGGCTTTCCAGTGTCCTGAAACCGGAATCAATCACGTGAGAAAAGGCTTCGGTCATAAACGGAAGCGAAGCAAAAAGAAGGATAAACGCGGTTGTGATTGAAATAGGAAAACCTTCGGAGAGAATGTTGATTTGCGGCGCGGCTTTGGAAATTAATCCTGTCGCAAGCGAAGTCAGGAACAGTGTGCCGAGAATAGGCAGGGAAATAATCATAGCGTCCAAAAACAAACGTGAAAGCCCTGAAGCAAGCATACCGACAACTGTTTCCCTTCCCTCCATTAAGGAAATAATATTTATGGTCTGCACAGAACGCCAGAAACCGCCGAGAAACAACTGATGAAAACCGCCGATAGTGATAAATATCAACATAGATACAATATTGAGGTACTGTCCCATGAGAGGATTTTCAACCTGACCTATCGGGTCAAATGTTTCAGAAGCGCCAAAACCCATTTGCAGGGAGAAGAATTGCCCCGCTGTAGAGAATGCCGCAAAAATTATAGTCAGGTAAAACCCTATGATTATGCCGATTATTCCTTCACCGATAATAAGCAGGATAAACCTCAGGCTGAATGGCTCATAACGCAGATCGGTAAGTNCTCCGCCGGGAAGNGTAACAAGNCCGGATGGAGAGTTAGCCGCCATAAAAACTTCGGCAGTAGGAAGAACGGCNAAAGCGACAAAACCCGCAAGAGCTATTTTTGCAGCCTGCGGAATTGCTTCGGATGAAAGAAGAGGAGCAACTTGAATCATTGCCAACGCCCTGACTGCGATTAGAAGATACACAGGTCCAAAAGCCAGAATGTTTTGCAGTACCGCGTTATCTACCACCTGCTACCTCGCCATATCCGGAATCTGCCTGAACAGATTAATTGTGTACTCTCCAAGCGAACTGAACATAAAGCTTCCCAGCAATGCAAGCACCGCAAGTATTGCAATTAATTTAGGCACAAATGTAAGCGTCTGCTCCTGAATACTGGTACTCGCCTGTAAAATAGCGACAACAAGACCCACAAGAAGAGCAGATACCAAAAAAGGAGCTGCAATAATAATCACTTCAAGAATTCCCTGCCGCAGTAGAGCTGTAATTTCACCTATACTCATCGTCAACCTACATAAAAGAACGGATCAGCTGATCCGTCAAAAGTCCCCANCCGTCAACCAAAATGAAAAGGATGAGTTTAAATGGCATGGATATCATAACAGGAGGAAGCATGATCATACCCATGGACATAAGCGCGCTTGCCACTACCATGTCGATTACGATAAACGGAATAAAAAGTAAAATTCCGATTTTAAAAGCTACCGTCAGCTCATTTAAGATAAAAGCGGGAATTAAAACATAAGTCGGAACGTCATATAAATCATGAGGCTTATCAAGCCCGCGCATTGCCATAAAAAGTATGATATTCTTCTGACCGCTTGTAAGCTCTCCATCCCGGCTTCTTCCCAGCTGACTNTACATAAAAATCCTCAANGGAGTTTCCGCTTCACGGTAGGCGTTTTCTACCGANAGCTCACCGGCCGCAAGAGGCTTAATTGAATTTTCATAAATTGACGTAAATGTAGGCCACATTATAAACACGGTCAGAAAAAGCGAAATCCCTAAAATAACCTGATTGGGCGGAACCTGCTGAAGCGAAAGAGCGCGTTTTATAAAATCCAGAACAATGGAAATCCTTAAAAAACTCGTCATTAAAATAATAATACTAGGCGCAAGAGAAAGAACTGTCAGCAGCAATAAAAGCTGCAATGAAAACGCTACTTCCTGNCCTGTGGAAGGGTTTCTGACAGTAAGATCGATAAAGGGAACAACAGGAGTAGCCGGAGTGGGCATACTCGTTGTACCTCGCACAGATAAATCCGGGAAAGGCTCTGTCTGCGCACCTGCCGGCAAGGACAGAAAAAACAGCGTAACAAATAAAACTAANGCAGNAATAAATTTACGCATTACAGTCTCTTGATCCTTTCGCGTCGTTTGCGTATATCATCAGCGTCAGGAGCGCGGGTTTCAGACGAAACGCCGAACCTGCGCATTATTGACATAAAATCAGGGAAACGATCTGCTGCGGCTTCCGCGCTTTTTTTNGAAGATTCCAGCAGCATTGCGTTTATTATATCCTTATCGTCAATTTCTCCGACCAGATTCACGCCGCCGTCGCTTGATCCCAAAAGCCATGCTTTGCTTCCGACAGCGACAACATGTGCGTAGCGATTGGAACCAAGATGGGCGGTGGCTAATATTTTTAAGAATGGGTCATTTCCTACAGTTTGTTTTGAAAAACGTTTAATGAAGAACACAACGCCGTATATTGCGGCGGCGGCAAGGGTGAGAATCAGCACCATTCTGACTGCCGCCCAAATTGACGGGCCGGATTGCGGCGTATTAATTTCGGTGTCTTCTGCAAACGTTAAAGAACGCTCGGCAGCCCTGAGACGGTCTCCGGCAGAGGACGTACCTTCCTCAAGAGTTTCTTCAAGTGCGGTTTCCTGTGCAAAAACAGGCGGAATTTGAAAGAAAAACCCTGCTGCAAAAAAAAGCAAGGCGCATAAAGATACCTTCAGTTCTTCCCCTCCCAAGTGTAAACTGATTTTACTGAATTGTAACATGTTTTTGTAAAGTATTACAATAGAAAATATTTGAAACCTACCGTGCCAATGCAGAAAATTCCAAAATTACTCCTGTTTTTATAGAATTTACCAGCACGCAATATGATAAAGTCTTAAGCTGTGTATTGTCTGCGGTTGTAACGCCATTCCCAAATTACTGAAAATACCGGGTCGTGTACTCTGTAGTCAATTATTATTCATTAGACACTTCCAATGTTGCCGTCTTTTCCCCCTACTTGAAAAAATCAAAAAAAAACCTCACTATGTATACTTAGAGATAATGTGAACTTTTACAATAAATTAATGGATAATATATTCCCCCGCCGAAAAAAAAAGATAACCTTATCGTTTAAGGAATCATTTTCTTTAATAAAAGTTTACGCGTTTGGCAAAATAAAGCCGCAGTTCAAGGCGGTGTTGATGGTAAGCGTCTTTCTGGCAGGTATTCAATATTTTGTGCTGGAAACTCCGCTTCAAAACGCGCTTTCTATAACTATCTGCGTAGCCGCGGCGATTTTTGGGCTGTCATTTTTCCTTGAGGGGCTTTTTTTGGGGATTATGCCCCTCGGTGAACAATGCGGAATGAGACTGCCGTCAAAGATCGGCGCGGCGGGAGTTACCGTTTTCTCAATTATTGTGGGAATCACCGCAACATTGGCGGAACCTGCTATTGCAGTGTTACAGCAGCAGGGCAGCGTTATAGCCGCGTGGAACGCGCCGCTTTTGTACCTTCTTCTAAACCGCGGCACATCGTGGCTGGTTGCCGCCATCGCTGTCGGAGTGGGGCTTTCCGTAGTGCTGGGCGTTTACCGTTTCATGTTCGGCTGGGCTTTTAAGCCGCCTGTATTTATCATTATTCCCGCTATTGTTGCCGTTAGCTGCATATTCGATGAAAACCCGATTCTGCGCCCGCTTGTAAATCTTGCGTGGGANACAGGAGGAGCCGCCACAGGCGCGGTTACAGTGCCGATCATTCTGGCTCTCGGTCTCGGAGTGGTAAAAATAGGCGGAAAGAATTCCAACGCTTCCGGGCTTGGGCTTGTAACGCTCGCGTCCGCCCTGCCCGTGGCAAGCGTTCTTTTTCTTGCCGCCATGCTCGGTCCCAAAGTTCCGGCGCCCAGTGACGCGCTGTCTTTCTTTTCCGCGGAACCGGGACAGCGGGCAAAGGCGGTCTATGTCGCGGGAGGGAGCGGCGAACTCTTTAAAATGGCGGAAAGGGCGGTTTACTCAGGCGATCTTTCGACCTATGAATTCGCGGCTTGTTTTCCAGAACAACAGTTAGGTGAAAATCCGGTTATAGAAACGCTGCCCCTGTTCGCCCCGAAAGCGTTCTATGAATACGCCAAATCCGCCCTTCTTTCGGTACTGCCGCTTGCTTTAGCGCTAATCATCGCTATTTGTTTAATTGCCCGAGACAGAATCTTTAACGCCGATATTGTCGCGCTTGGAATATTATTTGCCTCCATTGGGATGTTCGCGCTTACCCTTGGAATGACAGGCGGCATTACGGTCTTGAGTTCCCAAACGGGAAACTCTCTCAAACGGACTTACACGGAAACATTTTATGAAAANAAAACCATAACGGTGCTGGGCGTAGATACAAATTCGCTCATTACCGTGCCGGGAGAAAACGGTCCTGAAACCTATATCTGGGTACAGGGGAAAAACGGGCCGACTCTGGAAAAATTTGCTCCTAACAGGCTTTCAGGCGACAGGTATACGCATATTCCGATTAAAGACTCAATGTCCTCAAAGTTAGGAATTATAGGCGCGTACTTCGTGATACTTGTCATTGTTTTCTTTCTGGGATTCTTTGCGATCTTTGCGGAACCCGGGCTTGCAGTTACGGCTGTTACCGTAGAAGAGATGACCACCGGCACTTTTAAGCGCTCAAAATTGATAATGATTGCGGCTATGGGAGTTGGCGGCGGCATGGTGATTGGTTTTGCGCGGGTGCTGTTCAGTAATATGCTGCCTTCAGGAGGCATTCATCTTTCGTGGATTCTGGCTCCTTGTTATGCGCTTGCCCTGATCCTGACGATTTTCGCGCCGGAAGATTTTTCTTCGATAGCNTGGGATGTCGCCGGTATTGCCACAGGTCCAATCACCGTTCCAATCATTATTACTACAGGGTTGGGACTCGGACGCGATTCACTGCGGGCGGACGGCGCTTTCGGCATTGTGGCAACGGCAAGCGCTTTTCCGATTATTGTAATTCTAATATCGGGTATTATTGATAAAGCAAGATCGAAACGTGTGTTAAAAAATATGTAGGGAGAATTATGGGAACTCTTATTTCCAGTATTATCTGTATTGCCGACATCAATATAATTCCCGCTCTGGATCAGATACTCACCGAGCTTGCGATTCCCGAAGTTTTTGTCCAGCGCGCTAAACAAACGTTTCTGCTTGATAAACGCGGTTTTCTTGGACTGCGTCCTGTTACTAAACTTGATGAAAGCCGCGCGCTGATTTACAGAATGTACGTTCCCGCGATGTATGGAGAAAGCGTAATGCGCCGTATTATTGAGGCGACTGATCTTGGAATGGGCGGACGCGGCAGCATTTTTTCCCAACATATTGAAATTCTAAGGGGGACGCAGCCTTCTTTTGACTTAGAAAAACTTAATAAGCTCTGTGAAAAAACGGACAAACTTTCTCATGAAGAACACGCCCTTATCACTTGTACAGTTTCCAGAGGATCAGGAGACGCATTGGCTCGCGCAATATTGGAACTTGGTATAGGAGTACCTGTTGTTTTTTTCGGCATCGGCGCCGGCTTAAGGGACAGGTTAGGACTTATGAGGATAACTATTCCGATAGAAAAAGAAATCATCTGGTTTATTGTTCCACGTTCAGACGCTGAACTGGTAGAAAGAAACCTAATTCCGCGCGCCCGTCTTGACGTTCCCGGCAGCGGCTTTTTGTACCGGTGCTTTGTTCACGCGCCGGTGGTAAACCTGCGGATCAGACACGGAGAGCGCGTTCATGCCGCGACTATGGAACAGGTCATTGCCGCGCTGGACGAGGTTCGCGGATCGAGCGATTGGCGCCGTTTTGGATCGCGTAAGCAGGAACACAAAAGCGGCGAAAGGAAGTCAGCCAATACAAGAGGGCTTTTCTTTATCGGAGAGGAAGAAGAAATTGAATTATTCCGCAAAGAGGCAATAGAAAACGGAGCGCGCGGCGCTACCTTTAATCCTGTTGAGATGCGCTCCTACAGTTCTTCTTCGCATGAAAAAGACATGGAATCAAACTCCCGGCAGCTCTGCGACATTATCACCACGCCCAATACCGAAGAAAAAATCCGCGCTTCCACTGTAAAAAACGGTCTTTTTGACGAAGGAAAAACCTGCGTACTTAAAACTTTTAACGTAGAAATGCCGACTATTATCCACAGAGAATAGGTATTTCCCTAGTATGATTGTATTACAACTTAATAGTTATAACCCATATCGTTAATGCGTTCCAGCGGCGATACAATCTCAGTTACACGGACGCCGAAGTTTTCATCAATGACTACAACTTCGCCCTTTGCAATGAGTTTATGATTAACAAGAATATCAACCGGCTCACCGGCTAATTTGTCCAATTCAATAATTGTTCCTTCGCCCATTCCCAGAATTTCTTTTATAAGTTTGCGGGTACGGCCAAGTTCTACAGTCATCTCCATGGATACGTCCATGATAAGACCGATATTACCCGCTTCGTGAGCGCCAAGCTTCGGCTGCATCAGATTGGGAAATTGTACAGGCTGTACATTTGTCGGACCAAGATTAGACATTCCTCCGCCCATGTTCATTCCACCCATGCCCATCGGCATTTGCATTCCCGGCATTTGCGCACCTCCCATGTTCATTCCCATATTCGGCATTTGCATTCCAGCGTTCATGTTCATTCCGCCCGCGGCGTTCATTTGCTGCCCCATTGAGGATTTAGCGGGGGAATTACCGCCCAAGCTACTGGAAATATCGACTGCCGGCGACAGACCTAAAACTTCCCATATCTGGTGTGAAAGACCGTCGCCCATATCAAGACCATAGGTCATAACGGCAAATTCACCGGCAGGAAGCGCTGCCGCGGCTTTTGGAACATTTGCCGCAGACGGAGAAGCGGAAGCGATAGATTTATTTCCTGTTTTGTCCGTAAGGGCGGTTATTTGAGTTCCCGCAATTTGAGAAACAACTTCACCTATTACAGACATTGCCATTTCATCAAGCTGAATATCGCTTTCCTTAGTCATCAGGCTTGCAATAGCTTTAGCTGATTCTTCAGAAAAAATGAAACAATGTTCGCCGGGGAATCCTGAAGTAAAATTGGTATTTACAACAGTTACCATACCGGGTATTAGCGTTAACAGGTCATCTCTAGATGAAGAAGCAACCTCAGGACCGACAAGGGTTACCGATGTTCCGGTAAGAGCCGCAAGATTAGCTGAAAGAGCGCCTGTAGTCGAAGCAAAAAACTTTTCAAGAGCGTCGGTGTCAAAACTGCCGCTCGAACTCACTGCGTGGCTTGCNACTGCCGCGGCNCTTCCGCCGCCACCGCCGCCGCTAAGAGCCGATGAATCTACACCCGACAATAATGCATCTATTTCATCCTGAGAAAGGGCGCCGTCACTCATCATAATTCTTCTCCTTCGGACGCAAGCTCTTCAAATTCTTCCTGTCCTACTTCCTCAATTTTATGCGTTATCTGAACCGCTATTTTCTTTCCTATAATACCAGGCCGGCACAGAAACTTTTTTCTGGAGCCGATATTCAGTGAATAGGGATCGCCAATGCGGGTATTATAAAGCCGGATTACATCCCCAATCTGTAAAGAAAGCACATCCCGCACAGGTACGTTTATCTTTCCTATTTCGGCTGTTACATTAACATCGACTGTTGCAAGCTTCTCCTTTAGAACATTAAGGTTTTCCGTAGTAGCGTTGCGCCTGACTGATGAATACCAGAATTGCGCCGACAGCTTGCCGATAATCGGCTCTATGGTAAGGTACGGGATACAGAAGTTCATCATTCCTTCCACGTCGCCTACCTTAGTTTCAAGCGTTACAAGAACGACCATTTCGGTCGGCGGTACTATTTGCGCAAACTGCGGATTTGTGTCGATCTGCCCTAGTCGGGGGCGCAGGTCGATAACCGTAGTCCACGCTTCGCGCATATTTCCAAGAATACGGACTATAATTCCTTCCATTACGGATTGTTCAATATCTGTCAATTCATGCTGCGATTTTGTACCCTCGCCCGTTCCGCCGAAAAGACGGTCTATAATTGAAAAGGTAATCGCGGGGTCTATTTCCAAAATGGCGTTACCCTTNAGCGGATCCATATTGATAATCGCCAAAGTGGTAGGCGTAGGAATGGAGCGGATAAATTCTTCGTAGGTTAGCTGATCTACGGAAGCGACATGGACATGAACCATACTTCTAAGCTGCGCTGAAAGACTCGTNGTGGTAAGACGGGCAAAGGTTTCGTGCATAATCGAGACAGTACGAATCTGCTCTTTAGAGAACTTGTCGGGGCGTTTAAAGTCATAAATCTTTATTTTCCGGCTGTCCGCAGCCGGCCTGAAATCTTCAGGCTCGGTTTCTCCGGCATTTATAGCGGTTAATAACTGGTCTATTTCATCCTGAG
>WRGH01000041.1 GCA_009787285.1 Brevinematales bacterium | reverse complement strand
GGCTTGCAGGACACTCAGGCGATTCTGGATACTCTGCGTAAAGAGTACCCGGCTGTTGTTGACGAAGTATTAAGGGAAGGCAAGGGGTTGCGCATAACGGAAATTCAAAAAATACTGCACGGACTTCTGCGGGAAAGGGTTTCCATCCGCAACATGGTGTCCATTCTGGAGTCTATCGCGGATTATGCGCCTATTTCCAAAAGCAATTGGTTCCTTATGGAAAAAGCCCGTCAGGCCATTGCCNGTCAGATATGTTTTCAGTATGCCGATGAAGACCGCAAGCTGCACGTGCTTACGATAGATCCGGCGCTGGAACAAAAAATATTCGACAGCAAGCGCGAAACCCCGTCCGGTATAATAAGCGCGCTTGATCCGCCGTCTCAAAAAATGTGGATAAAGGCGGTAGTAAAGGCTGTAACGGCAGTAAAGGAAAAAGGCTGGATGCCTGTTATTCTTTGCTCTGAGCAGGCGCGTTTCCTTGTTAAAAATTCAACGGATCGCGAATTGCCGGATTTAGCGGTTATTTCCGTTCCGGAATTAGTATCGGAAATAGTTGTAGAATCTGTNGGAATAATAAAAATAGAAGATATGCAAACGGAGCAATAAAATGGAAATGTATATCGAGAACGGTTTAAGCAGAAAGGATTGCGAACTTAAAATCTATGAAAAATACAAAAGACCATTTCATATATTAAGAGAAAAAGAAATAAGAATTGGCGGTTTTTTGGGTCTCTTTACAAAACCCGGCGTGGAAGTGCAATTTTACTTTGCGCCCTTGTATCATAAAAACCCCGCAGCCGCTCCGAATATGTCGTTTCCGTATATGCAGGACATGGAAGCAAAATCAAAACAATATTCACAGCCGGAATTAGATGAAATAAAAAGAAAGGTAATTGCCGCCGCAGGAAAGAATTATGATCAGATAAANGAAAAGGGCAGGGAAACGGGTCAGCAGTTTTTGGAATTGTTAAATGAGATAAAAAATGAAATAAAAGAAAAAATAGATTCAGGCGTCAAAAAAGAAGAACATCCGGCTTTTACGCGCGCGCAGGAACTTTTAAGGAACAATGATTTTTCAGAGAACTATATAAATAAAATGCTTGATAAAATGAGAAAAGAGCTTACTCTTGAAAAATTGGACGATCCNGACGCTGTACAAGAGCATCTTCTTGAATGGATAGGTGAAACCATCAGCATATACAAAGATGATGCCGAAGAGCGCAAACCGAGGATTATGGTTCTTATAGGTCCTACAGGCGTAGGAAAAACGACTACTATTGAAAAACTTGCGGCTATTTACGGAATAAAAAGCGATGAAAATAACGTGCCTGCGGTTGAAGTGCGAATGATAACAATCGACGCTTTCCGTATTTGCGCAAAAGAACAGCTTGAAACAGTCGGAAATATTATGTATATTCCTGTTTCATTCGTTGATAACAAACAGGCGCTGAGGAAAGAAATAGCGATNCATTCCGAAGTTACGGATATATTTTTAATTGATACGATAGGCAAAAGTCCTAAAGATGCGTCTAAGTTAGGTGAAATGAAGGAGATACTGGACGGCGCGGGCAGGGGAGCGGAGTTTTATCTGGTAATAAGCGCAGGCACAAAAACAAGCGACATAGAGGACATTATGCGGCAGTTTGAGCCGTTTAATTACAAATCTGTGATAATTACCAAAATGGACGAAACCGACAGAATTGGCAGCGTAATTTCAGCCCTTGCGGAGAAAAGAAAGTCGGTTTCATATATAACGGACGGGCAGGAGGTTCCTGTGGATATCAGAAAGGCGTCAGTAGTGCGTTTTCTCATTAGTCTTGAAGGTTTTAAAGCAGACCGTGAAAAGCTTGAGAAACGTTTCCCGTCCGGAGACGCCGATCAATTCAGGTGGAAATAGCAGGAGAGTAATTTATGGAAGATCAGGCGGAAAAATTACGGGAAATAATGAAGCGGAAGAAAGAGAGTTCTGCCGCCGGTATTTCATCAAAACCAAGCGTTAAGGCTGTTGATAAGGCCCGTATAATTACCGTTACTTCAGGAAAAGGCGGCGTGGGAAAAACAAATCTTTCCGTAAATATGGCTTTGGCTTTTGCAAGACTGGGAAAGAAAGTTATTGTCATGGATGCCGATCTNGGACTTGCAAATGTAAACGTAATGTTAAACATGATCCCGAAATATAACCTTTANCANGTAATTAAAAAGCAGAAAACAATCAGGGAAATACTTGTGGAAACCGAATACGGCATTTCCATTGTAGCGGGAGCTTCAGGCTTTTCTCAAATTGCCAATATGAACGAGGAGAACAGAAAGGACTTTATCGCAGAGCTTGATACGCTTTCCAATGCGGACATAATTATTATTGATACAAGCGCCGGAGTTTCAAGTAATGTTCTTGACTTTATTGCAGCCGCAGATGACGCTGTTATTATTACTACTCCCGAGCCTACCGCAATTACAGACGCATACGGAATAATCAAGATAATTGCAACCGAGTACGATTCCCTTAATATGGGGCTTAAACTGGTTGTAAACCGCGCCAAAGGGGCGGCTCAGGCAAAAAGCGTTGCGGACAGAATGATAAATATTGCAGGTCAGTTTTTAAACCTAAAACTGGATTATCTAGGGTTTATTTATGATGATGTNTCGGTCCCGAATGCCGTGCTAAGGCAAAAGCCGTTCATGGTTGTCGATCCAAAATGCAAGGCAAGTATCTGTGTACAGCATATTGTGGAACGTATGGACAGAAATAAAGCGGAAACAGCGGGATTCGGCGGAATGCTGAAAAGGCTGTTCAAATCTTCATCAGAGACAAAAAGAGGGGCATAGTGGTTAATTTAAAATGGGGATTAGTACCTGCTATATTCGCATTGTTTGTTTCTGTTCTGCTTGGGGCTGTTTCCGGCGGNACTATAAGCCATATTATTTTAAGAGCGCTTGCTTTTGCAGCGGTTTTTTTCGGGCTTGGCATCGGAATATGGTTCGTGGTAAAAAGTTATTTTCCCGAACTTCTGGCAGAGGACAACGATACCGAATTACAGGACGCCTCTGAAAAGACAGGTTCGCGGGTAAATATTACAATTGACAGCGCAGGNGAGTNTGCGGTACCGGAACTGTATAAAACCTCTGGCCGCCCTGATGAATTGGGTAANATAGATGATTTGATTTCAGGCGTATTCAAAGTGCGTTCTGAAAGTGTAGACCGAAAGCAGGAAGAAAGATATAATGAAGAGAGAGTTGAAAGTGTTCCGGATAATGAAAATATCGATTTTCAGGATATGTTTCAGGATACGGCTGGTTTTGACAAATCTCTTGAAGATAAACCGGTTTTTACCCCAAGTTTTGTGGATGATGCCGGAGGGTTGGGAGGTTTACCTGATTTAGATGAAATGGCTATGGCTTTTTCGCCTGGGGGAGGATCTTTGCCCATTGTACAAAGCGGAGGTTCGAAAGGGTCNTCTCTGGGGTTTGGCGGGGTTTCGCCTGTTTCAAACGATTTAGAGGAAAAGGGTTCTTCCTCAAATTATGTAGGCAATAAGCCTCAGCCGATGAAGGGTGATTTTGATCCGCAGGAAATAGCGCAAGGTATTAGGACAATGTTAAGTAAAGATAAGTAGAATTATAAGGAAAGGTTTGGGAATGCCGGAACAAAAGACAGAAGAAGAACTCTGGCAGCAGTATCGTAAGACACGGGATCCTGCAATACGGGAAGCTTTTATAAAACAATACGCTCCGCTTGTAAAATATGTCGCGGGAAAAGTCGCTGTAGGAATGCCCAACAATGTTGAATTTGACGATCTTGTTGGCTACGGTGTTTTCGGGCTTATAGACGCAATCGACAAATANGATACGGAAAAAAACGTAAAATTTAAAACCTATGCTGTTACGCGCATTAGGGGCGCGATTTTTGACGAACTTCGCCTGATCGACTTTGTTCCGCGTTCTGTCAGGCAGAAAACAAGGGAGATAGAAACAACAATTTCCTCGCTGGAAGCCCAGCTTGGCAGNACTGCTTCCGATCAGGAAATAGCCGGCGCTTTGGGTATGGACGAAGCTGAATACATGAAGGTAATTCAGAAAATTTCGGGAACTTCCATTATTTCACTGAATGATTTATGGTATTCAGGCGATGATAACGACAAGGTGTCAATTGGAGACAGTATCGAATCTCCTTCAAGCCTTAATCCCGATGTTATGGTTGTAAATGATGAAGTCCGCCGCGTCATAGTAGAGGCAATTAATGAACTGCCGGACAAGGAAAAGAAAATTCTTGTTCTTTATTACTATGAAGACTTGACATTAAAGGACATCGGCCGTGTTTTGCAGGTAACAGAATCCAGAGTTTCGCAGCTTCATACAAAAGCTGTTCTTCATTTAAGATCCAAATTGTCAAATATCAGAAAAGGTATTGTATGATTGACTTTATCCAGCTGCAGAAAGTAATTAAAAAGCATCTGGAACGTGATCGTTTGATACGGACGGTAGATGCGTCAGGTCCCACTCTTGACGCGGCGGTAAATGAAGCGGCTTCCCTGCTTGATACTTCAATACGCCACCTTGATTATGAAATCGTTGAAAGAGGTTCATCAGGCTTTTTGGGCGCGGGAAAAAAAGACTGGGTAATACGCGCGTATCAACATGAACAAGTTAAGAAAGTAGAAGAAGATGAAGATCTGTTTGTAGGCGAAGAGGAAGAAGATGTAGAGGTTATTGCTGATAAAGACGGCGATGTTTATGTGCAGTACCGGCAGGACGGCGGAGNGTATATGAAGGTAACAGCGCCTGTCGGCAACGGACGAAAAGTATATCAGGCTGCCGCAATGCAGGCGCTTCAAACCAGGAATGTAGCGGATTTCGATGAAAAATTAATAGAAACAATTGTAGAGAAAGCTGACAGTGAATATGTTAAAATTGCCGAATTCCCGTACAACCGGTTAAATGACACCACAGTGTCTGTCGAAGTTGACGATGCCGAAATGAATGTTACTATAATGGTTTTTCCTCCTGGTGAGAACGGCGCAGATTTGGTCTATGATGATTATNTCAGTCTGTTAAAGCAGAACAGGGTACATTACGGCGTAAAAGAAGAATACTTGACTCAATTTGCGGATAGGCCTACCTACAGGGAAAAAGTATTTGTTGCCGAAGGAACAAAACCTGTTAACGGNAAAGATGCATATATTCAATACAATTTTGAAACGGATCAGTCAAAGATCAGCCTGAAAGAAGGAGCCAACGGGAGAATAAATTTCAAGGAACTCAATATAATTAATAACGTAGTGCAGAATCAGCCTGTTGCGAAAAAAATGCCTGCCGGAAACGGCGTGGACGGAAAAAGCATTACCGGNAAAATTCTTCCGGCAAAAGACGGTAATGACATTCCTCTGCCTTTAGGTTCAAATGTTCATGTCGGCGATGACGGAGAAACNATTTTTTCGGACATTAACGGGCAGGTATTGCTGATTGGAGATAAAATCAATGTAGAACCTGTCTTTACTGTTGAAGGCGATGTTAACCTTAAAACCGGAAATATTATTTTCCTTGGAACGGTTATTATTACCGGTAATATTGAAGACGGTTTTACCGTAAAAGCAGCCGGAAATATTGAAGTGAAAGGAACTGTATCAAAAGCGGAACTGGACGCTGAAGGCGACATATTNCTTCATCAGGGAGTTAACGGCAAGGGCGGAGGCAAGGTTCGCGCCGGTAAAACGATTTGGTCGCGCTTCATAGAAAATGCCAATGTAGAAGCTGGAAGCATGGTTTTTGTAACGGACGGTATAATCAATTCGTATGTAGATGCTATAAAGAGTATAACCTGCATGGGAAAACGCGCAAATATTATGGGNGGACGCCTGCGCGCCGGAGAAGAAATAAGCGCTAATGTTCTTGGCAATCCGACAAGCGGGACTGAAACAATTTGTGAAGTAGGCTTTGATCCGAACAGCATAAAAGAGCTGGAACGTCTTATGGCTGAAAAATCCACCCTTGAGGAAGAAGCTGATACAGTTAAACTTGATCTGCAGACGCTTATAAACACTAAAAAACAGCGCAAGAATCTGCCTGAAGATAAAGAAGCCTATTTGCAGGAACTTATGGAAAGGCGGCAGATTCTTACAGATGACCTGAAGAGTACAGTTGAGAGCATAGAAAAAATCCAGCAATACATGAACGAAATGCAGGTAAACGGCAAAGTGTCCGCTGCAAAGAAAGTTTATCCCGGTGTCAAGATTATAATCCGGGATGCAAAAGAAGATGTGCGCACAGAATACCGCGCTACAACTTTTATTCTGGAAAACGGCCTTGTTCGCGCTACTATGTATGAAGAGCCGGATAACGAATTTGCCAAGAAGGGACTTGATGGCTATAACTCCAATTGACCTTCAGACGTTGTTTACGCAGCTTGATAAAGTAGGAAAAACGCAGGCATCTCAAAAGGAAGGGCTGGCTCTTCAACAGTCCATACAGGGTGTTCAGCTTCAAAAAAAAGCAAATGAGCATATACAGCAAATAAACGAAGCTCAGAATACGGGAGAAGGCGCGGAAAAGATTAACGACCATAGCGGCGGTTCCGGGCAAAAACAAAAAAGCAACGGTAAAAAGAAAGAACAAAAAAATGAAAATAAGAATGAAGAAAAAGATAATGTTTCTGTTTTAGACGATCCTAGTTTGGGAAAGAATATAGACATTAGCTTTTAAAAACGGAAGAGTAATGAACATTAACTATGTTTTATTTTTTATATGCATTTCTTTTTGTGTTTTTATGTTTTTTTATTTTAAATGGTATATAAAAAGGCGCACATCTGTTTTAGGACAACTGGAAGAATACCGTACGGAAGTTTACAGGCTTATTGCCGAAATAAATGCCGTTACAGACAGGGATTCACAGTTGGTAGAGGACAGGATAGAAAAACTTAGAGCTGTTTTGGACGAAACCGACAAACGTATATCTGTCTATGTGAAAGAACTTGAAAAAAGCCGTACAGGAGAGGCGTTATATGCAAGTCTAGGACGCGGTATTCGCGCCGCACTTAATAATACTGATGTTAAACCGCCGCCCCAATTGTCCGCCGTCCGTCCGAATGTTGAAGTCCAACAGCAGCTTTTTTCAGCGCCGCTTGAAAAAACGCCGCTATCACAGTCTTCGCAGGTAACATCGCCCGTTCAGTCTGCGGTTCAAGGCGGCGCTCAAGTGCAAAAGCCTTCTTCCAAACGTCAGATACGCGCTTCTATTGATCTCCTTGCCAATGAGGGATTACCCCCCGCAGAGATTGCTTCGCGCCTAGACATAAGCATTGCAGAAGTTGATTTGGCAATGAATCTGCGCCGAAGAAAAAAAAGTTAGAAAAGCATCCTGATTGTTAAATTACTCCAAGCGGAATTANGATGCATAGAAGCAGAGCGTTAAGCGCTGCAAGCGATCCAATGAATATNCGCTGTACTTTGGGTTTTGTATCCGGAACCAGAAAAGCCGCCAGAAAAAACGGTATATAGGTAGTGATAAATACCGGAATTGCGCCCCACCATGGATACACCCAGATAAACGCCGGAGTTGACGCAAGAAAAATTTCGACAAGACTGAAAAACGCCGCGTTGCCGACAGCAAACAGTATGCGGTTGTTGATACCCAAAATCTTTTTCTTTGGATCTTCCGGCAGCAGTTTATGAGTAGCGATACCGGCAATTGAAAACATCATCGAAAGTTCCCAGCTTACGCCGATAAGTAAAATAAAGCTGGTGCTTTTTGCGGAAACCGTCCACAATGCGTAGCCTGTTGCCGCGCAGATAACAGCGTTCATAATTTCATAAAACCAGTGAACCATATACAAAGCTAATCCCGCCGCAATTCCTTTGAAATTTTTACGTTGATATTCTGACGCATATACGTATACAACAAAAGACAGAATGGCTATGAAAGTCCAATGAAAATTGTCGGTTCTTCGTACGGCTTCTCTCGCCATGTCCGCTAAAAGTTTATTATCAAAATTACCAAACCACATAAAATTACCTCCATAAAAAATCGAAACCCACATTTTATAATAACAGGCTATTACATATCAGGCAACAAAAAGTTGATTTTTACCGATTGAGTTTTTGAGCGGGTCTATTTAGTATAATCTGTTTTACAAATTTATCCTGAGTTTTAACTTTATTAATTTTTCCTGCCGATTGTACAAGCTTTATTAATCTGGTATGATAAATTGCTAAATAGTGCCTGTACACAGAGTCGGCTGCTTTTTATACAGACACTAAATATTAACCAAAAACAGGGAGAAATTATTTTATGAAAAGGATTGGATTTCTTGTATCGGCAGTTTTACTGATCTGCATTGTATCCTTTACATCTTGCAGCAATAACAATTCCGGAAAACTTATCTGCGGAGTTACAGAGTTTGAACCCATGAATTTCCGCGATGCAAAGGGTGATTGGATCGGTTTTGACACCGAACTTGCCAAGCTTACAGGCCAAAAATTGAAGATGAAAGTAGAATTTCAGGAAATTGAATGGAACAGTAAATATCAGGAGTTGGAAGCGGGAACTATTAATTGTATCTGGAACGGATTTACCGCCAATGCTTCGGAAAACGGTACGCCGAGAAGCAACTATGTGGATTTTAGTTACAGTTATCTGCGTAACCAGCAGTGTATTGTTATTAAGATTGACAAGGCAAATGAATTCAACACAATAGAAAAACTAAACGGAAAAACTGCCGCTGCGGAAAGCGGTTCCGCCGGAGAAGCCGCCGCAAAAGATATTATTGGCGATAACGGCAAGATTATCGGATCGACTGCGCAGATCAATACATTTATAGAGGTTAAATCCGGCGCAGTCGATTTTGCGGTAGTCGATGTTCTTTTGGCGGAAAGAATTGCCGGTATAGGCGATTATTCCGATCTGGCTATTGCAAATATCAAACTTGACTACGAAGTTTACGCGGTAGGTTTTAAAAAAGGAAGCAGTCTGACACAACAGGTTAATAAAGCGCTTAAAGAACTGTATGACGAAGGAAAAATAATGGAGCTTGCAAAAAAATACGGACTTGTGGATTCTGTTGTTCTTGATACAAACTTCCGAGGGTAATGCCGGTCTATGGATTTTTGGGCAGTCACGTTAAGGCTTTTACAGGGTTTTCAAACCACGTGCCTTATTTTTTCGTTGACGCTGTTGTTTGCCCTTCCTCTGGGTCTTTTAATTTCATTCGGGTCAATGTCAAAAATTGCCCCGCTTCGTTATCTTGTTAAAATTTTTGTCTGGAGTATCAGGGGCGTGCCTTTGATGCTCCAGATTTTTATTGTTTTTTATGTGCCGGGGTTTATCTTCGGCGCTCCTATATCTTCCAGAATAAATGCGGCTATCATTGCTTTTTCCATAAACTACGCTTGTTACTTCAGTGAAATTTACCGGGGCGGGATAGAAAGCATTTCCCGCAGCCAGTATGAAGCAGGGCAGGTGCTTGGGCTTTCAAAACACCAGATTTTTTTCCGCGTTGTGCTTCTTCAGGTTATAAAACGAATCATACCGCCGATGTCAAACGAAGTTATCACGCTGGTGAAAGATACCGCGCTTGCCCGCGTGATTATGGTTGTAGAAATTATAAGGGTAGCGGAGACTTTTGCCGCAACAAGGGCGGTTATCTGGCCGTTATTCTACACCGGAGCTTTTTATCTGTTATTTGTAGGAATCCTTACGCTGTTGTTCGGATACTTTGAAAAGAAACTGAGTTATTTCAGGGCGTAAAGGAACGGGCATGGCAATTCTTGAAGTACAGAAAATTTCAAAATGCTTTGGTTACTCTGAGGTTTTAAACGGCGTAAGTTTTTCANTAGACGAAGGCGAAGTTCTCGCTATTATCGGCGCATCGGGAAGCGGCAAGACAACGCTTCTGCGCTGCCTGAATTTTTTGGAAAAGCCGGACGCAGGGCGGATTGTTGTGCGCGGCGAAACCTTGTTTGACGCAAATGACCATGAACATTATGCGAAATCCGTTTTACAGCGTAAACGCCTACATTTTGGGCTTGTGTTTCAATCGTTTAACCTTTTTCCTCAATACACTGCGCTGGAAAACATCACGCTTGCCCGCGAACTGTCGGCGAAAAAAAACGCTGACTANAAGAAAAATAAAAAAAACATACTGGAAGAAATTAAGCGCGATGGAATGTTGTTATTGGAAAAAACCGGCCTTTCGGCAAANAGAGATTTTTATCCGCACCAATTGTCCGGAGGACAGCAGCAGCGTGTTGCCATTGCAAGAGCTTTGGCGCTTAAGCCGGACATATTGTGCTTTGATGAGCCGACTTCCGCCCTTGATCCTGAATTAACAGGAGAAGTATTAAAGGTAATTAGGAGCTTAGCTGAAATGAAGACGACTATGATCATTGTAACGCACGAGATGCAGTTTGCGCGCGAAGCCGCAAAAAAAATCATTTTCATGGATGAAGGCGTTATTGTTGAATACGGCTCTCCTTCGGATGTGCTGGATAATCCTTCCGGCGAACGGATAAAACGTTTTCTTGAACGTTATTCGCAAACAGGCTGATTATGNATAAAAGACGCCAAAAACCCGTAATAACGGCTTCGCCTGATGTTAAAGTATCGCAGCCCCGTATTTCTAAATTTATAATCTTTATTATTAGTATTATAAGCAGGCCTTATATGTTATTTCTTTTTGGGTTTGCAAAAATAATACTTAGGGGAGACGATATACTTTTTGACTCATTTAAGCGCGCTTTGGCGGGGAAAAGCCGCTGTATAATTGCGTTTCGTCATCCTGACGGAAGAGAACCCCAGCTTCTTGCGTGGTTTTTTCTTTTNAAGCTGAAAGCTCTTGCTGCAAAAAAAGGCGTAAAGTTTGCCCGTAATCCGCATGCGATTTTTGTGTACGGTTATGAAGTTGCCCGNTGGGGCGGTTCATTTGCGCGGTTTTTTTTGCCCAATATCGGAGCAATACCGATACACCATACAAAAATGGATTCAAAGGGCATGACAAAGATTTACAAGGCAATTACAGACGGGCCGTATCCGCTTGC
>WRGH01000040.1 GCA_009787285.1 Brevinematales bacterium | reverse complement strand
TCATCAATCACAACCTGAGCGCAATGTTTGCGGACAGGTCCCTCAAGGTAACCCAGGTTTACATCAACAAAGACATGGAGAAACTTTCTTCAGGTCTCCGCATCAATCGTGCAGGCGATGACGCATCCGGACTTGCTGTCTCTGAAAAAATGAGGAGCCAGATAAGAGGTCTGAATCAGGCGTCAACCAACGCACAAAACGGTATATCCTTCATCCAGACATCTGAAGGATATCTCCAGGAATCCCAGGACATTCTTCAACGTCTGCGTGAACTGGCTGTCCAGGCGGCAAACGGTATCTACAGCGAAGAAGACAGAACGTACATTCAGATCGAAGTTTCCGCTCTTGTTGACGAAATCGACAGGATTGCAAGTCATGCCCAATTTAACGGCATGAACATGCTCACAGGACGCTTCGCCAGAACGTTAGGGCAGAATACTGTTACCGCTTCAATGTGGTTCCATATCGGAGCAAACATGGATCAGCGCAGACAGGTATTCATCGGCACTATGACAGCAAAAGGGCTTGGAATTCGCGATACGGATGATTCTTTTATCAGCCTGGAAACCATGGACGGAGCCAACAAGGCAATCGGCACTATTGACGCTGCTTTGAAAGTTGTCAACAAACAGAGAGCCGATCTTGGCGCTTACCAGAACAGGCTTGAACATGTAGTACGCGGACTTGACATCGGCGCCGAAAACCTGCAAGCCTCAGAATCCAGGATAAGGGATACCAACATGGCCAACCAGATGGTTGAATATGTAAAGAACCAAATCCTGAATCAGAGCGGAACTGCCATGCTTGCGCAGGCAAACCAGAGAGCAACTTCGGTCTTGCAATTACTGCAATAGTGCAGTAAAATTACCATGAGGGGGTATGTTCCGGCCCCAAAAATCCGGAATACTACCCTTCTCTGGTTTTTGTCCAGTACCTAAGGTTTGGTGCTGGACAAGTGTTCTTTGACAGCAACTCTTCATAGTTATCGCATCGCGATACATTACTTGACCTTTGGTTAGGTATGCGTGGGACAGCTCGAAACGATTATTTTTAATGATAACCGTTTCGTTCTGTATGCGGATAAAGAAAATGGCTGCGCGAAACCATTTTTGGCAGACGCTTCCACGGGACGACTCCGGCACGGATGGCCGGGGTAAATAAACTATGGAGGGTAAAATATGATTATTAATCACAACATGAGCGCCTTGTACGCCGACCGTCAACTCGGCGTAACCCAGGTCGAAATGTCCAAAGACGTGGAGAAATTAAGCTCCGGTTTGAGGATAAATCGCGCTGGTGACGATGCTTCCGGTCTTGCAGTCTCTGAAAAAATGAGGAGTCAGATTCGGGGTTTACATCAGGCAGAACGCAATATCCAGAATGGCGTGTCGTTTATTCAGGCAACTGAGGGCTACCTTCAGGAAACCCAGGATATCCTGCACCGTCTTCGGGAATTGGCAGTACAGTCAGCCAACGGTATTTATACAGATGAAGATCGTATGATGATCCAAGTCGAAGTATCACAGATGGTTGATGAAGTTAATCGCGTAGCAAGTCATGCCCAGTTTAACGGTATGAATATGCTNACAGGGGCTTTTGCAATGAATTCACCGAGCGGCAGAATTATGCAGCTCCAAGTTGGAGCCAACATGGATCAAAATTCAAAAATCTATGTAGGCGATATGTCAGCTTCTGCGCTTGGCTTAATTGACTCGCAGGGAAGTGAAGGAAAACTTTCCATTGCAAATCCTGAAACGGCAAACCTTGCTATCGGTACTGTTGACAATGCTTTAAAGATTGTGTCAAAACAACGTGCTGATCTTGGCGCTTATCAGAACCGGTTTGAATTGGCAGCCCAGGGCGTAGCTATTGCTGCGGAAAATACCCAGGCCGCCGAATCAAGAATTCGGGATGCAAACATGGCGTCAAAAATGGTTGACTACACAAGGGAATCCATTTTGACCCAGACCGGAACCGCAATGCTGGCGCAGGCCAATATGCGGACACAGTCTGTATTGCAGCTGCTCTCGTAATTCTGACAATAGTTATTTATGCGATTTAGAGACTTCTGGACGTCGTCTTTTTTTCGTATGTCTGATTTACCCGGCTTATCTGACCATGTCANATAGCCGAGTAGTCGGACAAGAAAACAGTGGGGATCGCGCCTTCACTGTTTTCTAATCTACCCAGCCGTTTAATTTTNATTAGACGGCTGGGGGCTTTCCAGCCAAGGACTGGCGGAAAGACAGGGCTTTTTGCCTGTTTTACATGGAGGTATACAATGTCAGTAACAAGTGTAGTGAATACACCTGTCTCATCGGTGTCTTCTCCTGAAATTTTCGGGACAGTAAAATACAGTGACACAGTTCAACAGAGGACAACGGTAAAACCTCACGAGATCCATTCAACAACTGAAGATTTAAAACGAATCACTACCGTTTTTAACAGAAAACTTCAATTTGTTGTTGATCACAATTCAAACGAAGTGATAGTCAAGGTAATAGACAAAGAAACCGATAAGGTGATTAAGGAGCTTCCGCCTGAAGAATTGCAGAAGCTGCACAGGAACCTTAAGGAAGCTATAGGTCTTTTATTTGATGAAATGGTCTAGGCTAGACGTAAGTAAAATAGCGGTTTAGCCGGAAACTGGGGGAGTCAGGTCTATGTCCGATGTTTATATACCGGGAGTTAGAAGCCGGTTTAACTCAGAAAAAATAATTGAAGACTTGATGAGCCTTGAGAGGATTCCCAAGGAACGAGTCGAACGTAATATTGAAAGTCTTCAGGTTCAGAAAGGCTACTGGCAGGAAGTAGGCCGCCGTATAAATTCCGTGCGTGAAAGCGCGCGTTTTCTCTATTCCTTTCAAAACCCCTTCAACGACAGAATTGCCCGGACAGGGAATGACAATGTAATTACCGCATCGGCAACAAGGGAAGCGCAAGAGCGGACATACGCTTTTACAGTAAAACAAACTGCCCAAGCAGACAGATTTCTTTCTCAGCCGCTTGATGAAAAAATGAGAATAGAAGCCGGAAATTACTCATTCAGCGTTGGCAATGAAGAAATTTCCTTAAGTTTCCGCGGCGGTACATTAAAGGATTTTGTTGACGCTTTAAACCGCAGAAGCAAAGATAAAATTTCAGCCAGCCTTCTTGCAGTACAAAGCGGAACCAAATCATTATTAATAGAATCAAAAGTAACAGGCGCGCAAAACAGACTCCCCTTTTCAGGCGACTCTGTAGATTTTGCCTTAAAAATCGGAATGATGGAAAGGGATAACAGCGCCCAAACATCCGGTTTCATCGGCGCGCCCGCAGTTCAAAAGGGCGCTGAAATAAACGACGGAGTTTTAAAAATGCCTCCGCTGTCTTCAGCTTCAATGCCATTAAATGTTTCCATAAACTCAAACTCGCTTTTAATGTTAAAATTTGACACATCAACCAGAATTGAAACAGACCCTAATTTCGGCATTCCAAAACCGCCGCCGGGTCCTTCCGTCCCTTCAAGTTCGGTAACCTACGGCGGCATAACCATAAAAAACGAACCGTCGCTTGCGCCTCTGCCGGAATGGAAGGCTCCCGCAGAGCCGCAGCGTCATGACGATATGGCGGTNNTTAGCCTTGTTTTCTCAGACGGAAGTTCGGCAAAACTGCCTCCTATTACAGACAGTACAAATTTTACTTCCAGACAGTATTTTCTTTCCGAAATTGCACAGGGCAGAACAATTACCTCTCTTAATATAGAAAATACAAACACTCACCGTGAAATTACAATCAGCAATGTAGAAATATCTGATCCCAATACTGCAAATAACGGGTTAAGGCCTGTTAATGCGGTTTCTACCGCCCGTGACGCAATTATCACAATGGAAGGGATCGAAATAAAACGTCCTACCAACAGCATCAACGATCTTGTTCCGGGTCTTACCCTTAATGTAAAGGGAGTTTCAGAAAAGCCGGTTGAAATTGACGTTAAAGCCGATATAGAAGGCATAAAGGAAGCGATTATTTCGTTTGTAGGCAATTATAACCGCCTTATGGCGGAAATAAACGTACTAACCGCAAGAAGTTTGTCGTCAGGCTCAGGATTCAGAACAAGCGTAGATGATACAATTTTAAATGAATTGACATATTTAACTGCTGATGAAAGATCAGAGATGAGAAAAAGGCTCGGCGCTTTTAACGGAGACATCACTTTAAGCAATTTAAAAAACAATCTTATGCGGACAGTTTCCGCCCCCTACCCTACNAGCCTTGAACGCGATCTTTCCATGCTTGCGCAAATCGGAATAAGCACCAATGCAACAAGAGTCAGCGGTTACGATGCGTCAAAGCTTCGCGGTTACCTCGAAATAGACGAAAAAGCGCTAGATGCCGCGCTGGAAAACAGAGTGCCCGCAATCAAGGAACTTTTTGCAAGCGATACCACAGGCGATCTGCTCGCAGATACGGGAATTGCCTATAACGTTGATACGCTCGTAAAGCCGTTTGTGGAAACAGGCGGAATTATTACTTTAAAAAACAGCACGCTGGATTCCCGCATCAGCCAGGATGAAAGGCGTATCGCTACTCTGGATCGGCAACTGGCGGCAAAAGAAGCGGACTTAAAGACACAGTACGCCAGGATGGAATCGGCCTATTCACGAATGGAACAGATATCCAATTCTCTTGATAATTTCAATCAACAAAACCGCAGCAACAGGTAAAACATGGAAATAACTATTAATGGTCAGGCGACGGATATTGTACCGGATAATGAGAAAACTGTAGGCGATATAATGGCCGGTCTTGAGATGTGGCTTGCCGATGTCGGACAACGTTTAAGCGGTCTGTCAATTAATCACTCGCCTGTCCCCTCTTCTGCATTTGAAGAAATTTTTAAAAAGGATGTTACCGCCGTAAATGTACTTGATATAAAAACAACTTCACTTGCCGAACTTTTTTTGGAGACTCTTTTAAATCTTCATGCGGATATAGAAGAGTTCGAAAATTTGAAACTTGAAGAAAGGCAAGAGTTTTTAAAAATCTGGAAAAAGAGACCTCAGGCTCTATTCACACTTGAGCAAATGCCTGATTTTTATAACATTCTTGCAAATTTATTTTCCGGNGGCGATATAAATACGAAGTTCGTTTCTTCCGTTACCGAAGAAAGACTCCGCGAAGTTAAAGAGCCTCTGCAGGAATTAAGTAACCTTAAGCCTCTGCTTGATGAAACCTGTACAAATCTTATAAACCTTGCTNTGGATATTCAGACCGGAAAGGACGCGCAGGCGGCAAAGACAATTCAGGTTTTCTCAGGTCTATCGGAAAAAATTCTTCGTATTGTAAGACAGCTTGATATTCAGGGAGCTTTATCACAGGAAACAGAAAAAAAAGAAGCGTTNTCCGGAATAATAAATGAATTCGGAAAACTTATTAAAGAACTGCTGGAAGCTTATGAAAAGCATGACACAGTTCTTATCGGAGACCTCGCTGAATACGAAGCGTCTCCAAAATTGCAGGAACTTTATTCCGCAATAATAAATAACAGCCAATCGGCGCAGCAGGGGAAAAAATGATNATGCACCATGTTTTAGCGTTTTTTCCGCTACAGGTAAAAGCGACAGATTTATGGAAAAAATCTGATATTTCTGCAAATGAAATCATATTGTTTGCCGTTTTTATCGCAGTAATTGTTATTGTTATCGTTTTGGTCAATATTTTTAAAAGGAAGGACGCGTCCGGGAAACCCGGCTCAGCAGGCAAGATATTTTCGGGTTTTGCCCTGCGCCGTTTAACGAAAAATATCGACCTAAGCCATGANCAGTGGAAAATGCTTAATTTTGTATTTAAAACCGATGATGTTACCGATCCTGAAAAATCACTTACCACGCCTGCACTTTTAGACCGTCATTTCAAGCGGGCATACCAGAGAATTGAACATTTGTCTATCAATGAAAAAGAAATTCAGCAAAAACTTGCAATACTTTTTTCTACAAGAAATCTGCTGGAAAACAGCTTAATAGGATCAATATCCTCAACCCGTCAAATAAAGGATGAAACTAAATTAACCATCAGCAACGGCAGGGACAAAATAGATACTGTTGTAATTTCNGCGGCAAGTAGTGAAAATTTAATCGTAGAAACGCCCAAAAATATACTGGGAAGCCAGATTAAAATAGCAAAAGGCGCCAAAATTAATGTATTGTTTTTTAACAAAAACAATAAAGGCTTTTCTTTTGAAACCCGTGTTACCGGGAATTCTGTCGTACGCGGCAAACCGGCTACGCTGCTTGCCCATTCCAACCAACTAAAATTCCTTTCACACAGACGTTACCGGCGCAAGCAGGCGGCTATTGCCTGTTTTATGAATTTGGTATATGTTGAAGGTAGCGGGAAAAAGCAGCGTCTGGTTATTGACAAACGCCGTTTTGCCGGGACTATCACGGACATATCCGTTGGAGGTTGTTCAATAAAAACGTCATATCCGGTACAGGTTGGCGCAAGGTTCAAAATTGAATATACGGAGCAAGATGCAATAGCCGCGCTTGGGCAGGTATTAAGAACAAACAGGGCAGGTACTACTACAGTGCTTCATATTAAATTCTTAAGGGTTACCCAAAAGTCAATGAACCATATAAATGCTTATGTATATGAATATACAAACTAATAAAAAGGGAAAAGTGCATAATTATGAAAATTGTAACCATTAAAGACATGATTAGAAAGGATGTCCCGATTTATTACCGGAAACTGTATACTGGTATTGTAGTTATTGATTTAAATAATACCAGTAAAGAACACCGTATTGATTTTTCTATTGAATATAAACCTACAGGAAACAAAGAAATTACTTTCAGTTTTATAGATTCAGTCGATTATCCGCTTATTCCGCTGANTAAAGAAGTAAAAAAATTCATTGATGAACTTGAATCTTCAGGGAGACTTCCTGATTGACAGGAAAGCGGCACTCTGAGCCGGATTTTTTTTTTGTAACAAANTCTCCTGAAGAAACATTTGCGCTGGGAGAGCGTATTGCCGGGCGGCTCTCACATGGTTCTATTGTAGCGCTGGAAGGTCCTCTTGGAAGCGGAAAAACGCACTTTACCAAAGGTATAGCCTTCGGGTTNGGAATAAGTGAAAATATAACAAGCCCAACCTATACAATAATCAGTGAATATAAAAGTTCAGGCTCGTACCTGTACCACATTGACGCATANCGTTTAAACAACGACAGGGATTTTGAAGACATCGGCGGTACTGAAATTATAAATTCAAACGGTATCTCTGTCATAGAATGGGGCGGAAGAATTCTAAAATCTCTTCCGGACAATACAATCACAATCTCCATTGAAATTACAGGACAATCATCAAGGTTGATAAAAATTACAGGGGTTAAAAAAATTTGAATCTACTTGCAATAGATACCGCTTGTTCAGTCCTTTCGATTGCCGTTGTCAGGGAAGATGAAATTTTCTGCGCAGAAACAGAAGCCGGATTAAGACATTCTGAACTTGTGATGAACATGATTGACAGCCAAATGAAAAAAGCCTCTCTTGCGCCGTCTAACCTTGACGGCGTTATTTGTATGGGCGGACCCGGNTCATTCACCGGTCTTCGAATCGGTTATTCAATTGCAAAAGGTCTTGCGCTTTCCCTTTCCGTTCCGTTTGTTGCAGTCCCNACTCTTGACTGCATGGCATTTGCGCATAATAGCGGGNTTGTATTTTCTGTAATAGAAGCAAGAAAAAACTCATGGTTTTTTTCTGTACACCAAGGAGNGGAAAAAATAAAACCGGCTGTTGAAGCGGCAGCCGACCAAATCTCTGATGAAATGATAAAAACAGCGGAAACAAAAAAAGAGAAAATAACACTAACAGGAAGCGGAGCGGNTTCGCTTTATGCTTCACTTACTCAGGAGACGTTAAAANATATATTCTATGACAATGAAAAACGCGGATATGCAAAAGAACTGATTGCCGTTGTAAAAAAGCAAAATTTACTGGATAATGATAACAGCGCAATTCTTTTTTCCGGTCCTGAATATATCAGGAAAACAGA
Source organism: Brevinematales bacterium (assembly GCA_009787285.1). Taxonomy (GTDB): domain Bacteria; phylum Spirochaetota; class Spirochaetia; order Treponematales; family Breznakiellaceae; genus WQXQ01. The sequence continues at coordinate 3,020 of WRGH01000040.1, read as the reverse complement.
TGCAGAGCTAAATCTACATTAGTCCAATTCGTTAAAAGCGTCAGATAAAAAACTGTTCAAAAAAAGCATAATGTCTTTGTTTTTCCATTTGTCAAGCGTTTTCGGAATACAGTCTTCCACGCTGCATCCAAAGCGTTTTTTAAACAAATATTTATCAGGTCCTTCACAATACCTGAAGCCCATTAAAAGACTCTCTCGCATTAAAATATTTTTATCCAGTTCTTCACAAGTTGCATTCTTTATGAACGGAGAAGCGTTATACGCGTCAATGTCAGGAGCATAGGTAAACCGTTTTGCAGTTCCGTTTTCTTCATTAATGACAGTACCTGAAGCGGCAGGNCCCGCGCCGATCCACCCTTCCATAAGCCAGTAACGGATATTATGACGGCAGACTTTTCCGTTTTTTGCAAAATTGGAAATTTCATAATGGCAAAATCCGGCGTCTCCAGCGCGTCCCGGCAGGAAAGCCAAAGAGAGTCCGAGAAATCGTTTCCCGGTAAATTTATTTCATTTGCCTTTATTTTTTTTTCAAGAGGCGTATTGTCTTCTACAGTGAGGCTGTAAAGTGATATATGGCCAGGCTCAAAAACAAGCAGCCGGTTAATGTCATTCAAAACTGTTTTTTCATTTTGAAACGGAAGACCTGTAATAAGATCAACACTAAGCGAATCAGGGAAAAAACGTTTTGCGAGAGCAAGTCGCCTTTCCAGCAAGGCAGAATCGCCAATTCTGTTTACAGCCTTTCTTGACGGTTCATGGAATGTCTGTACTCCTAGGCTGAGCCTGTTCACGCCGCCTTCTTTGCATGCGCAGAGAAAATCTTCTGTCGCAGATTCAGGATTTGCTTCAACGGTAAATTCTGCAGGAGAAAACCATTTAAACTTTTTTAACGCGTCAAGAAGGACTGTTATACGCTTTCCAAATACGGACGGCGTTCCGCCGCCAATATATACAGTATTAATTTCATTTACGTTAAAATATTCGATTTGATAATTTATATCGGCAATAAGTGAATCAATGAAAACATCAATTTGATTATTTTTTTTTGCCATAACTGAATAAAAATCACAATAATCACAAAAAGAATTACAAAAGGGAATATGTATATAAAGAGAAAGAGGCAAACTCACTTAATGTTATAGCAGCTCAATTTTAACAAGCGGCCAAATTCTTATTAACGCCCTTGCCGTGATCAATGACGGAGAAACCGCTCCCCAAGTACGAGAATCATTTGTGCTGCTTCTGTCATCTGAAATTACAAAACATTCATCCTGTCCCAGTATTATTTTATCCATNCTTCCCGAAAAAGGAACCGATTCGTCCCAAATCGCCGGGATTTGCGGAATGTCAGGGTGATACGGTTTTTCCGAAAGTTCAAATTCAGTCAGACTGTAAGGATTATTCGGCGTTTTTACCCTGAACACATAATTAGTCATGGTAATTTCATCGCCGGGAAGNGCTATTACTCTCTTTATATAGTACTGCCCTCTCGCAGACAGAATACTGATCTTTTGCGCTGTAAAAAATCTTACAACTCCGTCAATGACGCGTAACGGCAGTTTTTGTTCTTTATTGCGTCCCATATCGACCAGTACAATACTGCCGCGCTTGAAAGGCAGGGAATATTCTTCATTCCTGTTACGGCTAATCCACGCAGGCGGAGAAAACGAAGTAAAAATCAATCTGTCGCCGGGTGAAAGACCGGGCTTCATTATTTCATTATCCACAACCCATACAGAAAAGAAAAAAGCTGTAAAGAGGTTATAAACTATATAAAAAAAGAAGAAAATAAAAATAAATTTTAACATACGGTGACGCTGGTATTTTTGCGCTCTATATGAATATTGCGTCCATTTGTCAAACATAATTTACCGCCATTACATAATCCTGCCCATACGCCAATACGGCCAGTAGATTATCATACCCTTGCCAAGCACTCTTGATAATTTCACAGGTCCGAAATAACGGCCGTCCCTTGAATTGTCACGGTTGTCTCCGAGAGGAAGTATTCTTCCTTCAGGGACATACCAGCCTAATGAGTACTTTGCAAGAAGCATCGCATAACGGTTTTCATACGGTGAAATTTTTCTCAATGTTTCAAGCCTTGCTCTTTCATGAGCAAAAAAATCCGGAAACCGCATTTCACTCAACGGAGAAGCCTGCGCTGCTAAATTATCGGAAACAGGAATTCCCCTGTCCGTCCAGCCTGAAACCTTCCCTGCGGCGGCAAGAGCCGGATACTGTTCCTGCCGCATTAATCTNCTAATTCTGTGATTCCAGCCTCTGCGCTCATTGTATTCCCTTTCATCAATCCAGCTGTTTTCTCCGGCAAAAAGAATTTTCATTTCTCCGTTTTCCATTTTAAAACGGTCCCCGGCTTCTCCGACAGCGCGTTTGATCAAAAAATGAACTTTGGGATCGCCTAATTTATCCTTATCAATATCAACAAGAGAAAGAGTCAACATATAGATAATTCTTTGNGTGATATCAAAGGCAGTACCGCTGGAAATGTAGGAAGGATTTTCAAAAATAATAATGTCATTTCTTTTCGGCTTTATTGGACTTGGTAATTTTTCAAAATCCGGCAGTAATTCAGGCCCGTATACAAGTTTATTTACAAAAACATGATCGCCTATATTCAGGGTATCAATCATGGAACCGGAAGGAATCCGATAAGCCTGCACAANGTACTGATTTATCAATAAAACCATACCGGCAGCCCATAAAAACGCTTCAATCCAGTCCAGCACGGGGTTTTTATTTTTGTGCTTTTCTTTCTTAATACGGCGCGTTTTTTTGCGATATGATAAATATTTTTCTGTTATTATCTCTACGCGGTCAAAAAAGTCGATGTTTTTGGCATTGTGAGTCATCACTTTATCCTATCATTGGACAGGGTTTACATCAATACCTTTCATATAGTATATGTATATAATGTAGGGAGGAAATCCTTTTGTTAAAAATTATCGGGAAATTGATTATTGCCCTGAACGGCAATGTAAAAAGAAGCCAAATAGCGG
>WRGH01000039.1 GCA_009787285.1 Brevinematales bacterium | reverse complement strand
CCGCGATTCTTATTTTTACGGACTGGTTCGAATTGGCGTTCTCAGGAATGTACTGTTAAAACACAATGATTTCAGCATACCGGCGGGGATTCGAAACAGCGCAATTATTTCCTGCGACATCGGCGATGACACAGCGATACAAAACTGCGCGTATATTTCGCATTACATCATAGGAAACAACTGTATACTTTCCGAAGTTAATGAAATGCAGACGACTAACCATTCCAAATTCGGCAACGGTGTTGTAAAAGACGGCGAAACTGAGGAAGTACGTGTTTGGATCGATGTTATGAATGAGGCAGGAGGACGCTCTATTCTGCCGTTTGAAGATATGATTGCGGCGGACGCTTATTTATGGGCAGCTTACCGTGATGATACTGCGTTAGCGGAAAAACTGACGGAAATAACACAGAAACAGTACTGCGGTTTTCGGGGCAGTTACGGAACAATCGGCAGCGGAACNGTGATAAAAAGCTGTTCAATTATCAAGGACACAGCGGTAGGCGAGTACGCGTACATCAAGGGAGCGAACAAATTAAAAACCCTTACGATACAATCTTCCGCTGACGAGCCGACGCAGATAGGCGAAGGAGTTGAAATGGTAAACGGCATTGTAGGTTACGCCTGCAGCGCTTTTTACGGTTCAAAGGCTGTGCGTTTTGTTATGGGCAGGAACAGCAACCTGAAATACGGAGCGCGTCTTATTCACTCTGTGTTAGGTGACAATTCAACAGTATCGTGCTGCGAAATATTAAACAACCTGATCTTTCCCGTACATGAACAGCACCACAACAATTCGTTTTTAATAGCAAGTCTTGTTCAGGGAATGTCAAATATGGCGGCGGCGGCCACAGTAGGCAGTAACCACAACAGCCGCGCCAATGACGGTGAAATACGGGCAAAACGCGGTTTTTGGCCCGGACTTGCCGTAAGCATCAAGCACTCAAGCGTCTTTGCTTCGTTTGTGATTATCGCAAAAGGCGAGTATCCGTCAGAACTGAATATTCCTCTGCCTTTCTCTCTTGTAAACAACAATGTTCATAAAAACCGGCTTGAAGTAATGCCCGCTTATTTTTGGATTCACAATCTCTATGCGCTTGAACGTAATTCATGGAAAACCAAAAACCGCGACAGACGAAAAATTAAAATCCAGCGGATTGAAAGCGATTATCTTGCGCCCGATACTGCGGAAGAAATTATCGCCGCNCTTTCGCTTCTGGACGGCTGGCTGGGTGAATCNGGCTTTTCGCCGATGGACATGACGGGCGCGGAAGATGTTACGGTCAGCCATATNATATGCCGNCACTTTGAACGCAGNAAAAGGGGACAGGTGATTATAAAGCCGCTTGAAGCTATTGCCGCTTACCGTCAAATGCTGCGTTATTATTCGGTTAAAACAATCGTAAACTTTTTTGATACACAGCCGTCTTTGGATTATAAAAATTTATGCAGCCTGCTTGGTTCTCCCGCTCCGAATGAACGCATAAAGGATTGGGAAAATTTCGGCGGACAAATTGTTCCGGCTTTCCGCGTTGATAAATTACGCGAAGAAATCGGGAAAGGCGAATATAAAAACTGGAATGAGATTCACGGGGTGTATGATCTTTGGGATAAAGAGTACCAGTTTGATAAATGTCGTCATGCATGGTCAACGCTTGCGCTTCTGCATGAGACAGACAAAGCTCCGGATGCAGCCGGATTCAAGAGGGAGCTTACAGCAGTTCTTGATATTCGCCGCTGGATAGACAGGCAAATCTTCGAAAGCAGAGAAAAGGATTACCACAATCATTTTAAAAAAGCTACATTCCGTAATCAGGAGGAGATGGAGCAGGTACTTGGAAAACACGGCGACAATCCTTTTATCCGCCTTATTCATAAAGAAAGCCGTTGTTTTTACGAAATGATTGAAAGAATCAGCGCCCGCGTCACGGATTAAGTAAATGTCCGGCGAAATTCGTCAACTTAGTTGGGGGTTACTTTGCGGGAAAGACATTAAATAGCCGTATTTTATTTCTTTTTGCTTAATATATCTTTTACTTTACTTTTTAGAAGCGTCATATTAAACGGTTTTGTAATATAGTCAGCAGCTCCAAGTTTGGTAGCGCGATCTTTTTCCGCTTGATCATTTTCAGAAGTTAAAAACGCTATCGGAAGATTTTTTAGGGAAGGTATCGCTCTTATTTTTTTGAAAACTTCCCATCCGTTCATTCCATCCATTACAATATCCAGTAAAATTAAATTCGGAGCAAATTCGTTATTATTTAATTTACTTAACGCTTCCTCTCCTGATTTGACTTTTAGAATTTCGTAGTCATTTTTCAGGTACAACTCAGCTGTTATCAGATGCATTTCATCATCATCAATCAATAAAACCTTTTTCTTTCCGGCATTATCCATACAAACTTATCCTTCCATAAAAAATCATACAAATAAATTTTATCATCTTTATGCCGTAATATCAATTATTTTTTATTATTTAGCATAACTTTGGGACTATTTTTAGTAGTTTTACCGTTAATTCCATGTTTTTATCAAATTATGTCGAATTTACACGGAAAAATCCTAAAACCAGTTTTTGATTCACTTGTTTTTAAAATTCATTATAAGTATAATGTCGAATATGCCAAAAATTGAAGTAAACGAAGAAGTTTTCTATGCACTTGCAGGCAGACATGGAGGCTGGAAAAGCAGGGATGAATTTGAAGAAGTTCTTTCTTCCGCCAAGGCCGAACTGGACGAAGACAGCGATAAAAATCTTCCGGTAAATGAACGTATTTTAAAAATTGAACTTAACGATACAAACCGGCCTGATCTTTGGGGAACAGCCGGGTGCGCCCGACAGCTGAAGGTTTATAACGGCGGAAAAATACCCGAATACGGCTTTTTTTCTAAACAGGGCGATGTAAAAAAAACCGCGCGTAAAGTAAAAGTCGAGGCAAGCGTTAGAAAAGTGCGGCCTTACCTTTCGGGTTTTGTCGCAAGCGGCAAGGCGATTACGGACATGATGCTGAGGGATATGATTCAAACTCAGGAAAAACTTGCATGGAATTTCGGGCAGAAGCGGCGCAGCATATCAATGGGGCTTTACCGTATTTCGTTAATTAAATGGCCTATAATTTACAGAGGTGTAGACCCTGATTCTGTTTCTTTTGTACCGCTCCAGTGGGACTGTCCGTTGACGCTTCGGGAAATATTAAAGCAGCATCCGAAAGGCAAAGAATATGCTTTTATTCAGGAGCATGAACCTATCCACCCCCTGCTGCTGGATTCGCAGGAGTTTATTCTCTCATATCCGCCAATCATCAATTCCAATGATCTGGGAGCGGTGCAGGTCGGCGATGATGAAATTTTTGTGGAACTTACCGGTACAGACATGGCATCGGTTACTCTGGCGGCTTCAATCGTTGCCTGCGATCTTGCGGATAATGGATTTAAGATTGAACCTGCGGAAGTTGAATATGAATTTGATACGCCTTTCGGAAGGAATGTGGTTTTCCCTTATTATTTCCAGAAGCCGGTTTTTTGTTCGCTGTCAAGGATAGAAAAATTTCTTGGAGAAAAATTATCTGCCGGTGAATGTGTGCAGGCTCTTCGCCGGATGGGCGTAAAAGCGGAAGAAGCAAGGGCGGCGGAATTGGGACAAACCTGTGAAACCGAAGGCGTGCGCGCATGGCCTCCCGAATACCGTAACGATTTTCTTCATGCGGCGGATGTTTCTGAAGATGTAATGATTGGGCGCTCGCTTGGCTCCTTTAAACCTGAGCGCCCCTCCGATTTTACAATCGGACGGCTTTTGCCGGTTACCCTGTTCAGCAGGCAGGTTAAAGAACTGCTTATAGGTATGGGTTATCAGGAAATGATCTACAATTATTTAGGCTCCCGCAAGGATTTAGCGGAAAATATGTGTCTGTCTGCCAGCAGCAGTAATACTGGTAAATTAATCCGTATCTCCAACCCGATGACGGAAAATTACGAATATGTCCGTAATTCTATTATCGCTTCTCTTATGGCAAGCGAATCAATCTCCGGACGTTCTGTTTACCCGCATAAAATTTTTGAAGTTGGTAAAGTCGCCTGGCTTGATGATAATGAAAATTACAGGAGTACCACCCGTCAATTTGCCGGATTTCTTCACGCCGGAGCGGATGCCAATTTTAATTCGGCAGCCGCTGAACTTCAAACGCTTTTTTATTACCTTTCCCGCGAATATAATGTGGAAGAAGCGGATGATTCCCGCTTTATTTCCGGCAGAGCGGCGGCAATTATTTACAACGGAAAACAGGTCGGCGTTTTTGGCGAAATAAACCCGGAAGTGCTTGAAAACTGGGGCGTTACAATCTCCTGCATTGCGGGCGAAATTGATTTGGATATGCTTTTATAATAAATTTGACAGTAAATAAATGTATTCTTGACATCAAACTCTAAACATTTTATCATATAATTAATGGCAGCAAATAATAATCAAGAAGACATGGATCCTGAACTTGCCTCGTTGCTCGGAACAGCCGGTGATACCAGCGGCCCGCTTCCTGATTTTAACGATATTTTTGGAGATTCAAAAGATGCCAAAGATATTAAAGAACCTTCGGCAGACAGCGTTGACCTTTCTCTCAGCGGATTTCCCCAGATAGCCAAGCGTTTTGAAGACAAGCCGCATAATTACTTTAACGATCCCAATTATTATAAAGTCGCCCTTTCCAACGAAGGAGATATAGCTCAAAGGGTGCATGGTATTCTGCAAAAGTACCTTACGGCAAAAGACCCAAAAGATCGCAGTGTTTTCCGTCAGCAATTTATCACACCGTATTGGGAATTTCTTCTTAATGTCGCAAGGAAAGCAACAGGAAAATTGCCTGCTCCCAAAAAGTTCCTGCTGCGTTTTGCCCTTTTACATCCTACTTTTCTTAATGCAGAAACAAGAGAATATTTCGGCAAAGTAGTAGTTGAAAATACGCTGGAGCAGCCTGTTTATTATATGGACGAGTGGCTTAATGCGGTAGGAACAAGCAAAATGCGTCCGTCTACCACAGATGAAGTAAGGGTATCCAGAAACAATCCTCAATCAAAGATTCAACAACTGCTGGAAAAAGCGAATGGCAAACTTGACGGCGCAAGATCCATACTNAAACAGAAAGACAGGGAACGAAGCGAAATTGAAAGAATTATTAAGGACAGGCTTGCGTCTGTTTTTGAGCATGGACACTTGCGTGAATTAGATGATGTCAGCGACTGTTTGAGTGAAAGACAAAAATCTTCTATTACCGAAATTCAAAATCTGCTTAAGGATTTATTGAGAAACGATCATGATATGCAAGTAAGCTTAAGGGACTATAACAACGCGGAAAGCGATGTTCATGTGTTAGCCGCCAAACTTGAAGCGGAAGGCGGCGCTNTTACTGTGGACATCGGCGCTATTGACGCTGAATTTGACACAATACGGCAAATGGCAAAAATGACGTGCGGACGGCAGGGAAATCACTTTCCGGTTCTTACAGGCGAGTATTTTCACTCAGGNCCTAATGAAGTCGGCGTTCGTGAAAATGTAATTCTTATGATGGCAAAGATAGAAAGCGTTGACGCAGAGGCATTTTGCCGTGTCTATAAAAACAAGCTTAATCGTATAGTGCCGTTTGTTCTTTTAATACCCACTTACGGTGATCTTGGTTTTTGCTGGGAACCGTTTGACCGTTTCAACCGCGCAACAAGCCGCGGACGTGTTGTAATCCCGATGTATCCCAAGAATTTATATTTGGCTGTTTTGACCGCTGTTGCCGATCTTCGCTGGCAGGTNGCAAAAGAGAAAGCGTCGTTTTACTGGATGGAAGAAGGACTNACAGGAAATTATTACCAGTGGTTTCAGGCTCAAAAATTAAAAGGCGACATTAAGGAATATTTTATCCGGGATTATATCCTGTGGATGACAAAGGAAGCGGAAGGTATACAAAAACTCGATAAAGAAGTACGGGGAACCTTCTGGCGTTATATGCCGTTCACTAGGGAAGTAAAGGAAAAACTAAGAAACCGCAACTTGGTATATCAGGAACTTTATCAGCGTGATGTAAACCGCGCAATGTCCGACGGATATTAATTATAAAAGAATTTTTCTTAATATCTCAAAAGTATCTTCATATGAAACTGTCCATGGCGAATTGGCGATGAATTCCAGACTGCGGACTGCTTCAACTGCCGCTGTTACGCGATCAAGCGGTATGTTGAACCCTTTTAAATCGCCCTGTATTTTGAAAGCTTCCATACAGTTCTTGATGCCGGTTACGGCTGAATTGGCGGCTTCCGCCACGGAGCCGGTTTTTCCCGCGCTGCCGAGGAATGAAGCGACACGCGCCATTTTTTCGGGACGCGCGTTTATCAGTTTTTCCATTATGTACGGAAGCAATACAGCGGAGCATTGCTGTTTTTGTACCGGAAAACGGGCGTTAATTGCATATGACAAGGCAGAACCTATTCCCGGAGAACTTAATGCATTTCCAATTGCGGCAAGAAAACATGCCTGTGCGTATACATCTGCGTTTGAGCCGCCGCTTCTTAACAATTTTGCAAAAAAATTTATTGCCCTTTCCAATAATGCATCGGACAGGAAATTGGCTTTTACAGAACAATATGCTTCAACCGCCGAAATAAGACCATCAAAAAGAAACGTTGCCTGGTTTGCGCCGGAAGGCTGTATTAATAAATTACTGTCAATTATTACCGCAGAGTAAAGNCCGTCAGGCGACCGGACATATTTCACCAAACGGTTGCGCGGATCTGCGGCAATAAAAAAATTTGTTAACGAAAAAGCGTCCAGTCCTTCTGTCGGAATGGTTATTAAAGGCAAGAACTTGCTTTGAAACATCCGTCCTTCCAGAAGCTCAAATGACGTGATTCTCATGGGCATCATGATTGCGGTCATGCGCGCGATTAATTGTGTTTTATATCCGCCCAAACCAATTATTGCATTACAATGGGCTGCGTGGGTAAGCTCTACAATGTTATCTGCCATATCTACAGTAGAATTTTCTTCTATTCCGTCAAAAACAATAGCTTCAATATTTGAATCTTCAAGTATTTCTTTCAGCTTGTTTACGGTAATTGAGTCCATTGCATGGTCGGCGGCAATCATTATGCGTTTTCCGTAACGTCCGCATATTGTTCCTGCTGCGCTGAGGGTGTCAGCTCCAATGAGTACTTCAGGATCAAATTTAAATGAAATATCCATTTCTTTCCCGTTTTTCTGTAAAAAAAAACCTGACCGCCTTACCACATGCAAAAGCAAGTGATCAGGCGGTCAGGCTTAAACTGCTTTTATTAAAGTCTTACGCAAACCATGCGTTCAAAATCTTTTCCGCTGTAGCATTAATAACCTTGTCATTTAAATATGCAGGGTCATCAATTTTCTGCCTGAGTTCAGCAATCCGGGCATCGTCCATGTCCGGGGCGGATTGAATTAGTTCAATAACCTGATATTTTTCAGCCTTTTCCATCGCATCCGCGGAAAGATTGATAGTATCAGCCTTGTTGTCCCCCCCCACTTGTTCATTCCTTCCCGGTCTCTTCCCGGGCGGAATGGGTTCTACATGACCTATCCTGTTTACTGTCATACTCATACCCTACCTATACCCTATTATCGGCAAATATATATTATAAGTTTACCAGCTATTTAAACTTATTGCCAGATATATATAAAGAAAATTCTCCGATTTGTTCTTTTTTTTTGCCTAGAATTTCAAGCGCCTCAACGGCGGAACAACGGATAAATTCCTCATGAATCTTGGTTATTTCTCTCCCAAGGCAAATATATCGTTCACTGTCAATTTCGGCAACGTCCGCCAGCAGCTTGAGAATTCTGAACGGAGATTCGTAAAGAATACAAGCCGCATCCATAGCCATTAATTCCCGCAAGCGGCTTTTTCTTCTTCCGGCTTTTGGCGACAGAAATCCCTCAAAAACCACCGTTTTGTCTCTTCCGCCCGCAACGCTTAACAGGGCGGCAAACGCCGACGGTCCGGGAATTGGGATTACATCGTGTCCCGCCTGCGCCGCCATTGCCGCCAGNACCGCGCCGGGATCGCTCAGGGCAGGAGTGCCGGCATCGCTTGCATATGCCACTGTCTGCCCCTGATTTAGGGCGGAAATTACTTTTTCCGCCGCAAATTCTTCGTTTTGNGAGCGGCAGGAGAGCATTTTTACCTGAATTCCCAGATGATTGAGNAGTTTCAAGGTACGGCGGGTATCTTCACATGCCACAAGATCGGCTTTTTTAAGCGTTTCCACTGCGCGNAAACTAATATCGCCCAGATTTCCAATCGGTGTGCCGATAATATAAAGAGCTGCCATGATAAAATTATAACCTATTTAACCATTTGCTATGCAAGTGGTTTAATTTATAATAAGGAACCNTATGGATAAATCTTTATATATACTGATATATATTTTTTCCGGTCTTATTTTGCTTTGGTTTGGTCACTCTCTGTTTTATGGTAAATTACCGCCTTTTTTCCCTAAAATTTTTTCCTTTAAAGAATGGAGAAGGATTAACAAAAAAATAAAAGAAAACGAAGAGAAGATTGAAAAAGGAGATCCGGGCGCTTCACGGGTATGTCCTATTTGCTCTTCGAAATTAATAAAAAGCGAACAGGTTAAAACTATAGCTTTTCCTTCTGTCGCCGGCAGTAAATACCGCACAATGCATATACGCGGCTGTCCTGTTTGTCTTAATAATAAAGCGGACAGAAACTGTCCGGTATGTAAAACTGAGATGAGTTCGGATGACTTCCTTATTTGCCGTATGTTTGAACGTTCTACCAGTAAAAATCATATTCATGTATTAGGCTGCAACCACTGTAGAAAAACTTAATCAAAAGTTATAAGCGAATGATAAGCAAGAATCAATTCAAGAATTGTTTTTCGTATTTCTGCAATGCGCCGGGCTGCCAAAAATTTCCAATCCGCCTTGTTGACACGTTTTTCCCTATTTTCATAATATATGGGATATAAGTTGAAGAATGGCAAAAATCTTACGAAAAAAAACGATGAATCCCACCGTTACTCTGATGGAAGTGGAGGCGCCGCTTATAGCGGCAAAAGCCCAGCCGGGTCAGTTTGTTATTATCATGACCGATGCAGACGGTGAGCGGATACCGCTGACCATTGCCGATTATGACAAACAAAAAGGAAGCGTTACCGTCATCTTTCAGATTGTGGGCGCCACGACCTTCCGTCTGAATCAACTGCAAGAGGGAGACGCGCTGCATGATATTGTCGGGCCGCTGGGAAACCCCTCGGACTGTTCGGCGAAAAAAGTAGCCATTATCGGCGGCGGCGTGGGAACTGCGATTGCGTATCCATTGGCGAAAAAGTTTTTTGCTCAGGGAACGCAGGTACACGCCATTATCGGTTTCCGTACCAAAGACCTAGTAATTCTTGAGGATGAGTTTCGCTCCGCCTCGCATGAGTTTGACCTTATGACCGATGATGGAAGCTACGGCAAGAAAGGGCTTGTAACCGAAGCGTTGAAAGCGTCTCTCGACAAGGGCGAAACCTACGAGGAAGTAATCGCTATCGGGCCTCTGATTATGATGAAGTTTGTCGCCGCTACTACAAAACCTTACGGCGTAAAAACTACCGTCAGCATGAACCCCATCATGATCGACGGAACGGGAATGTGCGGCGGCTGCCGTCTGAGCGTTGGCGGCAAAATGAAGTTTGCCTGCGTTGACGGACCGGACTTTGACGGTCATGAGGTTGATTTTAATGAAGCGCTCGCAAGAAGCGGTATGTACCGCCCCTTTGAGGCAAAGGCTTACGAGACGGCTTGCAGTCTTTTCAAAAAAACGGCGGCGCAATGACAGCTAACATGAGAACAACAAAAAATGAAATGCCGGTACAGGACCCTGCTGTCCGTAATAGCAACTTTTCGGAAGTCGCTCTCGGATACAGCGAAGAGCAGGCCGTTGATGAAGCGAAACGCTGCTTGGGCTGCAAAAATAAACCTTGCGTAGATGATTGTCCCGTCAACATTGATATTCCGGTCTTTATCGCCCGTATAGCCGAAGGCGAATTTGAAAAAGCTTATCAAACTATCACTGAATGCAATTCGCTTCCGGCAATCTGCGGCAGGGTCTGCCCCCAGGAAACTCAATGCGAAGGGAAATGCATACGAGGCATCAAGAACGAACCGGTCGCTATCGGCAGGCTGGAACGCTTTGCCGCGGATTACCACAAAGCGCATTTAGCTTCCGCAGGAACGGCGAAATCCGCGCCGGCAAAAATCGAACCAGAGGTTCGTAAGAAAGTGGCCGTTATCGGTTCCGGACCTGCAGGTCTTGCCTGCGCGGGGAATCTGGCGCGGAAGGGCTATAGTGTTACGATTTTCGAAGCGCTTCATCGTGAAGGCGGTGTACTGGTTTACGGTATCCCCGAATTCCGTCTGCCCAAGGCAATAGTTCAGCATGAAATTCAGGGACTCAAAGATATGGGCGTTGAAATCATTTGCAATACGATAATCGGAAAAACGCTTACTGTGGATGAACTTCTGAATGAGCGTGGNTACGGGGCGGTATTCATCGGTTCCGGCGCGGGGCTGCCCGCTTTTATGAACATTCCCGGNGAAAATCTAAACGGCGTATATTCGGCAAANGAATTTTTAACCCGCATCAATTTGATGAAAGCCTATGTTGATGGAAGCGCCACGCCGATTCAGTCGGCAAAAAAAGTCGCTGTTATCGGAGGAGGAAATGTGGCGATGGATTCTGCCCGCTGTGCGAAACGGCTGGGGGCGGATGTNACCATTATCTATCGCCGTACCGAAAAAGAGCTTCCCGCCCGNTATGAGGAAGTGGAACACGCGAAGGAAGANGGCATTAACTTTATGCTTCTCACCAATCCGGTCAAAATCTCAGGCGATGAAAAAGGCTGGGTNAATTCTATTACCTGTGAAAAAATGACCCTGGGTGAACCCGACAAATCGGGCAGAGCCAGGCCGATTCCCATCCCCGGAAGCGAAACCGACATAGAGGCCGATTGTGTTATCATGGCTATCGGCACCTCGCCTAATCCGCTTATCCGAAACTCAACGGCGGGACTGGATACGCAAAAATGGGGTGGCATTATCGCCGACGAAGCGACCGGTAAAACCAGCCTGGAGGGAGTCTACGCCGGAGGAGACGCGGTAACCGGAGCGGCCACAGTGATTCTCGCCATGGGCGCGGGAAAAAAGGCCGCTGAAGCAATTGATGTATATCTACGGTAAAACAA
>WRGH01000038.1 GCA_009787285.1 Brevinematales bacterium | reverse complement strand
AAACAGATGTTGAACGTCTTACAATGCAATACGCCGCAACCGGAATAACCGGCATATTACCTGTACAAATTTCCGTAATCGAAACCCCCTTCCCGGTTACGGAAACTGTGGCGGCGCCCAATGCGGAATCACACGGTCATAATGACTTAATCATTTTTGAATGGCAGCAGTACAAGGTAAAAAGAGGAGATTCCGTATCTTCAATAGCTAAAAAATTCAACGTTTCTATGGGCGCTATAATAGCTTCCAATGAGATTCGCAATGCAAGAACCTTACAGGAAGGGGCGATACTGAAGATACCGAATATTGACGGAATACCGTATCAGATTAAAAAGGGCGACAGTCTTACAAAAATTTCCTCATCTTTCAATGTGCCTTTGGAAGTTATTCTGGATGTTAACGATATAAAAAGCGACAATATCAAGACAGGGGAAACTATCTTTATCCCAGGCGCAAGAATGAATGATATTGACTTAAAGCTTAGCCTTGGAGAATTGTTTATCTATCCTCTTCAAAACAAGTTTATAACCAGTCATTACGGAATGCGCAAGGACCCTATAAACGGGGCGCTGAATTTCCATACAGGTATTGATCTTCGCGCAAATACCGGGACGACAGTTATTGCGGCAATGGACGGAGTAGTTTCTGTAGTAGCTGAAAACTGGCTCTACGGAAAACATATCATAATAACCCATGACAACGGGTATAAAACGCTTTACGGGCANCTTAACTCCTACTCTGTTAAACAGGGAGACAAAGTTGCCGGCGGGAAAAAAATCGGCGAATCCGGCAATACAGGTTACAGCACCGGACCGCACCTGCATTTCAGTATTTATGACAGAAATAATAAACTTGTAAACCCCCTTGAATTATTAAGGTAAATTTTTTTATAACGGCGGGNTGTTATATGCAAAGATTGGTATTGGTGCTTTTGGCGTTTCTTGCGGTATTTATATTGATTCGCAGTATTGGGGATGTTTCCGCCGATACTTCAACTTCCGTAATAATTGAAGCTGCAACGGAAGTTTCAACAGAAATACCTATGGAAATTGTTCGTTAATATGTATTACAATTGATATATGACGATAAACGGGAAAACAGCTGCTATATCTGATGTCTACACTTTCAGCAATGTTGTAGATGAAGCGTGCGACAAGCTGATGGAAAAGCAGATCAAGTACTCAATCAGGCGGATAACTGAAATGGAAGAACGCCTTGCAGATATGGAGAGGGAACTTGACGATTTTCTNGGAAAATCAGATTTCCACAGGAATAAAAATTCCTAATAACAGGGAATTGCGATGAAAAACCGGCATTATCTGAGTAAAATCCTTTTTTTATCAATAACTTTTTCTTTTTTTACGGTTTTCTCGCTTTTCGGTATCAACTTTTCTGAATTAAACCTGTCTAATGACGATAAATTGTTATTCAAAGCCCAGTCTGAAACTCAAAATGCCCTGTTTATTTCTACTCTTACGGATATGTCGATACAGCAGCTCACTTTTTTACCGGAAAAATTGCAATTGGTAGAGAACGGCAGGACAATTTTGGCAGTAAACCGCTTTGGTGCGGCGAGGATACCTGTAACAGGCGGGCTGCCGTCCTTGATTCCCAGATTTCCGTCTCTTGCTAACGGTAACGCGCAGGGAGGCAAAACACAGGAACTGGCTGCATCCGGGGACGGCAGGTGGATTGTTTATATTGAGCCTGTAAGCCCCGCGTACGGAAACCTGTTTTTGACAGAAGTTTCAAGCGGCGCAAATTGGCTTATCAGCGAAAATGTGGAACTTCCCGCCGCTGATTTTCCGGCAAAATGGAGCCCCGATTCAAGGCTTTTTATTTATTCAAAAGGCGGCAGACTTTATTATTTTCCCATAATCAGCGATATTTCCGTATTTGTTAATGAACGTTTCAGGTTGATAGGGCAAGGCGGGATTAATTCGGTATTATGGGGACAACGCGATGAATTTTATTATTTTACCGGAAAGACATTGTACCGTATCAGAAACCCCGAACTTTTTACGCATACTGTTTACGGAGAGTTCCTTTCAGTTGGAAATGTAAACGCCGTACTTCCGGTTGAATTTGATTCCCTCTTTGACCGCTACTGGATTGCGCCTGATTCCGGTTCAATACTGATTAATAAGGGAGGAAGGGGCTTCTTTTTATTCCTGTTAGGTGAAAACAAGGACAGCGCTTCTCCTCTCCCCTATCTGGCTATGCCTTACGGAGCGGAAAATTTCAGCGTACTTTGGTCTAATGACGGCCATCTTGCGATTATTGCCTCGGTTAAAAACATAATTTCCGTATGGCGGCTTGAAATAAATGATAATCGCGCAAGAAACCTTACAGCCTCAAGTATTCCACTGTCTTCAAACGGAGCTCTGTCTCCCGACAGATCAAAAGCGGTATTCTGGGGAGAGAACGGTCTTGAACTTTGGGATTTTACAAACTGGCGGCTTATCCAAAGATTAAGCCGGAGATCCGTTTTATCCTGCGCATGGATTAACAACGAGCGGTTGATTTCGGGTAACGGCAGGTTTTTAGAAGAGATTAACATCGCAAATACAAACGCCTCAAGCAGGAATATTTGTCTTTCAAATGCCGATGAATTTGGTTTTGAATCCGGCTCACGTCCGTCGCGAATCCTTGCAAGAGTGGAAAACGAATGGTTTGCAACCGACGGCAAAAACCAATGGGTTCCCGTTACATCTCCTCAGTTAAGACAGATATTAGTGTCATCAGAACGTTACCGCGTCTATCTGGAACCTCAATATTCGGGAAGTTTCAGCAATATTCCCATGATACGCAATGTTTATTTTTCCGGTACAATGCCGTTAATTCAGGATATTTCAGTTTATAAACCCAATGCCCCAATAAGCCGGTNGCAGATTGCGCTGTGTTTTGATCTTTATGACGATGATACAGGTTTGTTACAGGTTTTGGCGGCATTGCGCCAATACGGTATTAAAGCGACTTTTTTCCTGAACGGCGATTTTATACGCCGTAATCCGCAGGCGGCTGCAGCTATTGCCGAAGCCGGACACGAAACCGCTTCTCTCTTTTTTGCGCCTATTGATTTTTCAAATTCCAGATACCGCATAACGCAGGAATTCATCACGCAGGGACTTGCGCGTAACGAAGATGAATTTAATAATGCTACCGGAAGGGAACTCTCCCTTTTGTGGCACCCTCCTTTTTACCGCACTTCGGATTTTATAACGTCAGCCGCAGCAGCAGCAGGATACAGAACCGTAATAAGAACAGTCGATCCGGGCGATTGGCTTTCTAAAGAATCTGCCGTAAGGTTTAACATACGGCAGACTCCGGCTTCGCAAATGGTTGAGTTTATCATGGACAAAAAGCAGTCTGACGCTGTTATTCCGATACGGCTTGGGCTTCTTCCCGGCGGCAGAGACGACTATCTTTTCCAGCGAATAGAAGTCCTTCTTGACGCATTGATACGTTCAGGCGTAAAAATTGTCCCTGTATCGGCGTTAATAAAATAACTTTTATAATGCCGTCTTTTGAAATACTGCCGCAGGAAACCCGTAAAACTTTTTTTTCCGCCTGTGCGTTAATAAGAGAAAATTTTCCGATACCGGGACGTTTTCTAAGAGCCCTTCCTTCACAGATAGCTGAACTTTCAAGACTGCTTACAAACAATAGGGGAGAAAGGCCGCTTTCCTATCTTACACGTCCCAATTTTCTTTCAGCCTATATGCATTATTTTCTTCCATGGAATATTTACCGGCTTTGCCTTCTGCTGCATAGTATAGATTTAAATCTTTCTTCGGGTGATTCTATTACAGACCTTGGAAGCGGTCCTTTGACATTTACATCGGCGCTTTGGATCGCGCGGGCGGATTTACGGAACATTCCTCTTGAGATTAACTGTATAGACCGCTCCGCTCCCGCGCTAAAAGCGGGAAGTAAATTTTTTAACGCTTTATGCGCGTCAGCGAATATGGGCAATATATGGAAAATAAATCTTATACGCGATAATATTGATATAAGGCGTGTTGCACGCAAAGGAAATAAGTCCGCGCTTGTCTGCGCTGTAAATTTATTTAATGAAATATACGAATCTCTGCCTCATTCCGACACAGAAGGGCTTAAACATACTGCAGATAATGCCGCGCAATTAATGTCCGATATGGCATTAAAAGACGGTTCTATATTAACGGTTGAGCCGGGAGTTCCACAGTCGGGGCGGTTTATCTCTTTTCTGCGGACTGCTTTCTTAGAAACCGGCATGCAGCCGCTTTCACCTTGTACGCATTCATCGGTCTGTCCTTTTTCCGGTAACAAAAAACGATGGTGCCACTTTGCCTATGAAACATTTGATGCGCCAAAAGAATTACAGCAGCTTTCGGCGGCGGCAGCCCTTCCAAAAGAACGGCTTGTCTTTAGTTATCTGCTGACATCTGCAACGGCAAAAATTAACACAAAAAATAAATTACGTGTCATATCCGACTCTTTTCCGCTTCCTCAAAACCGCTTTGGCCGTTACGGATGCTGTTCTAAGGGGCTTGTTCTTTTGGCAGGAGAAAGAAAACACATTGAAAAAATTTTCTGCGGAAGCCTTATTCCGATGACGGCTGATTTTAAAGGGCGCGATGAAAAGAGCGGCGCGCCGATAATGGAGGTAATATGATTTCTGCGCTTTTTTCCAGTATGCATACCCATACGCTTTTCTGCGACGGGAAGGATGATATAGAAACAATGTGCCGTACCGCATACGAAAAAAAAATGTACGCAATCGGTTTCAGCGCGCACGCCCCAATAACAAAAAAAACAGGAATTAAAAGCGATTGGAATTTAAGCGATGATCGTGTTGATGAATATGTATCGGAAGTGCTGGAAGCAAAACGGCGCTGGCGCGGAAAACTCCCCGTCTTTCTTGGGCTGGAAGTTGATTATATAAAGGGCTTAAGATCAGCCATAGACAGCGATATAAAAGCTATAAATACCGATTATTTAATTGGCAGCGTGCATTTTATTATTCCCGCAAACGGAGCGCAGCCGTTTACGGTTGACGGGACGCATGAAGAATTTTTTAAAGGGCTTAAAGAAGGTTTTGCAGGCGATGCGCAGGCGCTTATGAATGCCTATTATGATGCAGCGGCGGAAATGATTGCGATCGGCGGTTTTGAAATTTTAGGACACGCGGATCTGATTAAAAAAAATTGTTTTGAAAAGAATTATTGGCCGCAGGAAAGCGAAATCTGCCGGCAGAGAGAAATAGCGGGCGCAGCCGCCGAAGCGGGAATAACAGCAGAAGTAAATACCGGAGGCATCAATCGCGGAAAAATCAGCGATGTTTATCCGTCAAAGTCATTCTTGTGTTTTCTGCGCGAATATAATGTTCCCTTAATAATAACAGCCGACGCCCATTGCGCAAACGATATTGACGGGAATTATGATAAAGCTGTACAGGCGTTAATTTGTGCCGATATTAAGGAACATGTAATTTTTACCGGAAAAGACAACAAAAAAGCCGTCTGGAAAAAGGAAAAAATATTTTATTAAGCACTCGACTAATATTTTTTTTTATATTATATTATATTAAATTATTTCATGCTAAGGAGTTATCATGGCAAAGAAAAATCAAACACCAGGATCAATTTTACTTGGATTGTTCGACAAGTATAACCTCAACTGCAACAGGCTTTCAAGAGAAATCCAATGCAGTCAGACTGCATTAAGGCTTATCAGCCTTGACAGAAGCAGAATAACAATATCTATCGCATTACGTCTTGCAAAATATTTCGGCACAAAACCTGAATTCTGGCTGTTGGCGCAGATGAATTACGATCTTGCAATAGCCGCTAATGACAAAGCATTGGCAAGAACGTTAAAAAAAATACCCAAAGCGCGCAAGAAATAACAGTAAAACCCGTCTTTAGGCGGGTTTTAATTTTTCAACAGACCTGACTGCATAAACATAGTTTATGCGGTTAAGCCGTTTGACTCATCTTGAACGANCTACGCCATTTNGCAGGCAGTGTTTTTCAATAACACAGCATGAACANAACGGACTGACAGGCCGGCATAGTTTTTGTCCGTAAAGGACAAGAAGGTAATTGATCCTTTTCCAGTATTTTTTCGGCAGAATATCGCGCAAAATCATTTCGGTCTCTTCAGGAGTTTTGCTTGAAAGCCAGCCGCAGCGATTTGATATTCTGTGAACGTGAATATCAACGCAAATAGCGTCAAGATCAAAAGCTTCGTTTAACACAAGATTGGCTGTCTTTCTTCCAACGCCGGGAAGGGCAAGTAATTCATCCATCGAAGCAGGAACTTTTCCGCCGTATTGTTCAAGCAGAATATATGCTATTTTTTTCAGAGAGGCCGCTTTATTGCGGTAAAATCCCGCAGGGTATATCAGTTTTGCTATTTTTTCTTCACTCATCCTGCTTAATTCAGNAGGAGTACCCGCTTTTTCAAGCAAACGTTCTGACGAAGAAAGAGTAACTTCATCCTTTGTCCTAAGGCTTATGATNGTAGAANCCAGTACCGCCCACGGATCGCGGCGGTAATGTTCCGCTACAGTATTTACAGAAGGATCGGCTTCATTTGATTCCGACAATTGCGTCCGCCATTTTTCAAGCGCAGAAAAGATAACTCCCCATTTCGGGCTCATGGCTTTTCCAGCAGGCACTGAACCAGAACTTCTACAGCTTTTCCCCTGCCGATATGTCCAAGACCTTCTGCCGTCTTGCCTTTTAGAAAAACATTTTCAACGGGAACTTCCAGCGCCTTTGCAAGNGAATTGCGTATAACGTCACGGTATGGAAGCACTTTGGGAGTTTCGCAAATTATTACACAGTCAATATTTACAACCTTCCAGCCGGCTTTTTTTACAATTGAAAATACCATGTCTAAAAGCTGCATCGAATCCGCGTCTTTCCATGAAGGATCCGAAGACGGAAACAATTCGCCGATATCCGCAAGAGCGCAGGCACCGAGAATTGCGTCGCAAACCGCATGCGCAAGGACATCGCCGTCTGAATGGCCGAGTTCTCCGCGCCGGGACGGAATTTCTACCCCCGCAAGAAGAAAACGGCGCTTTCTTTTTAGGCGGTGTAAATCGTATCCAAGCCCTGTGCGAATCATTTATTTTTTATGCGCCATTGCTACGCCGGGAAGAGGACGGTAAGCTTTAAAATAAAAATATTTAAACGGATGAATGTCCAGCGCATTCGGATACCAGCCTTCCAATTCACCTGTATCTATGATATTTAAAGCAGGGTGATAAAAAATAGGCAGCACAACTCCCCTATCAAGCAAAAGTTTCTCCGCCTGAGCAAGAGTAGCCATACGTGTATTTCCTTCTTCCAGCATTGATCTTTCTATCAATGCTTCGTATTCTGTGTCATATAAACAGGCGTCGTTTAAATTTGAATCACGTCTCCATATCTGCAGGAATGTATAAGGATCGGCAAAATCGCCTATCCATGTAGAAGAGCCGATGATGTAGCCGCTTTCTTTCATTGACTGAAAATACCTTTCATAAGGGATTACCTCGACGCGCACATTGAANCCAAGCACTTCTTTCCATGCAACAGCCATGAGACCACCGATTCTTGCCGCATCTTCCGAAGGCGTTATGCGAATAACCAGTTCCGGCAGTTCCGAGCCGTCAGGGAAACCCGCTTCCGTCATAAGTTTGCGCGCTTCATCGTAATCCGTTTCGGATATACCCTTCACTTCAGGATAACCTGCGACCGGAAATATCAATGTATCGGCGGGCAGATAATAACCCGCGCGAATTTCATCCCACGGTAAAACAAGAGCCATTGCGCGGCGGATTCTGTGATCGTTCCACGGTTCAACTTCACTGCGAATATAATAGTAGTGAGTTGCAAACATAACATTTAATTGAATGCCCGAACGATCGGTTAGGGCTTCAACATCCACATTTCCGGCTATCCAGCGCGCCTCGCCGGAATTCCAAAGATACGAAGCTTCGTCCGCAGTATCGGTAAATTTAACAGTGATTTTATTCAAGGAGACACGGCTGTTATCCCAATATCGATTATTTTTCACCATAACGATTTTTTCTTCATCCATAGATTCAATGCGGAACGGACCGTTAGAAATAGGAGGCGTCCAATCTTTCTGGCCCTTTGAAGGNGACCAAAGAGTCCTGTTTACCATGTCAGGATGAATTGGGCTGAANGAATGATGACAAAGCATTGCGGGAAAAAACGAAGCCGGAGCGTTTAATTTTACAACCAAGGTTCTTGAGTTGGGAACATGAATACCCACTTTGCTAGGATCTTTTTCTATGCCGTTTCTGTAGTCATGCGCTCCTTCTATAACATCAAATAAACCTGAATACGGAGAACCGCGCGAAGGTTCAAGAAGAGTAAGCCATGCGGTGCGGAAATCTTCCGCCCTTACAGGATCNCCGTTCCAGTAACGCGCATTTTGCCTTATTGTAAAAGTCCATTGCATTTTATCAGATGAAAGTTCCCATCTGTCAGCCACAGCCGGAACAGGCTCCAGAGTAAGAGGATGATAGGAAAAAAGCCCTTCGTATATTCCTGTAAAAATTTGGGCTTCGCTTGCAAAATATGATTTACGGAAATCCAGTTCTATATCCTGCCTGGAAAACACAACGGTAAGCTCGTCCCGATCCAGAATCTGCGGACGTACTTCCGCCTGAATCTGCCGTGCAAATTCATACCCCCGCGCATTATTTTCATTAATTTTAGCAGCCGGCGCTGTTTCTTGTTTTTGTACAGGCGAACTTTCGCATCCGGCGATTAACAATACATAAATTACGGGAAAAATCAGCTTTTTTAAACTTGACATATATCACTAATTATAATACAGAAATTCATCAATTACAATAGCCGCAATCTATACCATTAACCTGATTTTTCAGTTTTTTCTTTCCTTCCAATAGAAATCTCATAATGAGGCGTTGTCATATCCAAACCGGCTTCCTTAAAACCATTCTGAATATTTTCATAAAGCCCTGCATAAATACCGGGAACCTTGCCGACTTCCTTCGTATAACAGTTAATCTGATAACACGCATAAAAATCATCCAGCTTTGTCTGAAGCACAAACGGCTTCGGCCTTTTTAAAATATACTCTGTAGCAAGAGCGGCGTTTATTAATATTTCATGAATTGTCTGCCATGGGGTAGAATAGCCAAACGTAATTTCGGTATGTAAAATTAAACCCTCTTCATCTTCGTCAGAAGACGTGTTGTAATTAATAATACTTGATCCAAGTATCAAAAGATTGGGAAATGTTACATATTCATTCTTATGCGTTTTAAGGCGCACAACCATAAGTGTTTTTTCTACAACAAAACCTGTTATGTCCTTTATCTCAACACGATCGCCTATTTTAAACGGACGCATATATGTAATAACAAGACCGGCTACAAGATTGCCGATTGCGCTTGACGAACCAAGTGAAAAAATTATACCGATAAAAACAGATACGCCCTGAAAAGACTTTGAATCCGAACCCGGAAGATACGGATAAACAATAGCAACGGTAAACGCCCAAAGAAGCACCTGTAAAATTCTATAAGTAGGCGCCGCCCAATCCGCATAAAAACCATGTAGTATTAGTTTGCCGTTTTCTATTTGTGTTGAAAAAAATTTTATTCCGCGTAAAACATAATGGGTAATAACTATAATAATAATTATAGTTATTAAATTCGGAATATATTTGACTGTACCGACGGTAATGTTTTTTATAGGCGTTAATATATGATTGAACATTGTTGACGCAAGTTCCTTTGTTGAAGGAAAAAAACTGAAAGCTACCGGAACTGTTAGAAAAAGCATAAAGACAGTTATAAAATATTTTAACAACCGCAATAAAGCGTGAATTATAGAAATAATTTGCTTTGTCGTAAGAATCTTCAGTTTTTTTATTACAAGCGGTTTTATTCTTTCCCTGCCGGAGTCATCTATTTTCTTTGTTAACAGGCTGAATAAAAACCATATAAGCCAAATCAGCGCCGCCAGAGAGGCAATAATTATTATAACGCTCGCTATTCTTTGAATAAATTGTTTATCGTCTTCTTTAGGCGTATCAATAACAGACTCATTTTTTTCTGTCCCCGCCCTATTTTCCGTTAAAACTCCTTCCATGCCTGTTTTATTCAGAATCTCATCTTTAATTTCTTCAATAAGGTTAGCGCCGGCTGGCGCCGCAGAATTTTCATCTACAGAAGACTCTCCTGTTTCAGGTTCTGCGGGGAATTCCTGCGCCACAGAAAGCATAGAAGACAGAAATAAAAATATTACAAAAAATAAGGCTATCNGCTTTTTCATAATTTACTTCCTCATAAAACAAGATGAGACCCGGATTTTGTAGACCTTAACTGCATCTTTTACATTATACCTGTAAATAATTATCTTGTCAGCGTGACATTTANTTTTTTTTGTTATATAATATTTTTCATGAATGTAGAATTTTATTCTCTCGGCGCAGCAGAGGAAGTTACAGGCTCAAAGCATGTGCTTGAAATCGACGGAACAAGTTACTTAATTGACTGCGGCGCTTTTCAGGGTTCAAGAGCGGAAGCTGAGCAAAAAAACCGCAATTTAGGCATTGCTACAGATCGTATCGAAAGCGTTATTCTGACACACGGCCACCTTGATCACTGCGGTCTTTTGCCCTTGCTTGTAAAGCAGGGTTATAAGGCGAATATATACGCTACACCCGCGACAAGGGATCTTGCAAGCCTTATTATGATGGACTCTGCGAATATTCAGGCGCGAGACGCAGTATATTTAAAGACACAGGCTCAAAAGAAGGGAGAAATGTTTAACTGGACGCCGCTTTACACAGAACATGACGCAATCGCGGCGGTCGGCCAGACAATTGGTATTTCATATAACAGACCCATGTTTATCGGAGACGGAGTAAACCTTGAATTCTACGATGCGGGGCATATTCTCGGCTCCGCGATTGCCGCCATAAAAATAAAAAAAGGCGGCGAAGAATTGAATATCCTCGCGACAGGAGATCTTGGCCGCAAGGGTAAACCTATTATCCGAAACCCTGCAATTCCCGAAGTTGCGCCTGATTACATTATTCTTGAAAGCACCTACGGCGATCGTCTTCACGATTCTACCGATGACGCCATTAAAAAGCTGGCGGACTTGGCGCAACGGACTGTAAAAAACAAGGTAAAATTCTCATCCCTTCATTTGCTATTGAGCGCACCCAGGAGCTTGTTTATTATTTTCATCTGCTGGTTGATGACGGAGTAATCCCTGAAATACCGATCTTCGTCGATTCGCCGATGGCGACTAACGCAACTACAATTTTTCAGGTACACCCCGAATGTTACGGTGAAGAAATAAAAAAAGCTTTTATCAAACACCATAAAAACCCGTTTGGTTTTAACAGCCTTCATTTTACAACCAGCGTACAGGAATCAAAAGATTTAAATGAGCATCAAGGGCCGCTTATCATCATTTCGGCAGACGGAATGTGCGAAGCCGGGCGTATTCAGCATCATCTTATTCACAATATACAGGACCCCAACACAACTATCATGACTGTGGGCTACATGGCA
>WRGH01000037.1 GCA_009787285.1 Brevinematales bacterium | reverse complement strand
GTTCCCAAAAGAATATCGATCATTCCTGTTTTAAAAAGAGTCAGCGTTTCTTCAAGGTTGTTTACGGAGCGTCCTCCGCTTTTTTTTATGGTATCGGTATCTACACGGCGAATGCGCAAATCAGGAAAAGTGCGGCTAACCTCATCCTCTATCATTTCAGTTCCAAAACCCCGGTAACCCGCTTCTACCGAGCCGCATTTTGGGCAGGAGGCGGGCGGCGGTTCGCTGTAGCCGCAGTAATGACAGACACAGCGGTTTCGGCTTTTATGCCATGTCAATGAAACTGAACAACGGCGGCAGGTTTGTTCCCAGCCGCAGTCAGGGCACTGGTAAAAATAGGCAAAACCCCTGCGGTTCAAGAAAAGGATTGTCTGCCTTCCCATTTGCGCTGTAAGACGGATTTCATCTTTCAGTTCCTTTGTAAGACAGCCTTCTGTTTTTGCAAGGCTGATAAGTTTTATTTCGGGCATTCCTCCGCCTGAAAGCCGGCGCGACAGGTTAAGGCGTTTAATGCCGCCTTCCGACATAAGTTTCCACGCTTCAGCCGAAGGAGTAGCGGAGCCCATTACAAGACGCGCCCCTTCCTGCGAACAGCGGCGAAGCGCAACCTGCCTTGCATGGTAGCGCGGGGTGTTACCTGATTTATAGGAGCCGTCGTGTTCTTCATCAATTATGATAAGCCCGAGGTTTTGTACGGGTGCAAATACGGCGCTGCGAGGACCGACTACAATCGGCGCATCNCCNCGGCGTATTCTCATCCATTCGGCAAGGCGCTGTGAAGGGGTCATTCCGGAATGTAAGGTTGCAGACTGTGAACCGAAACGGTTTCCAATCATTTTTGCGGTTTGATTAGTCAGTGAAATTTCAGGTACAAGATAAATGACGGATTTTCCNGCATTCAGCATAAATTGCATAACGCGGAGAAATACTTCTGTTTTTCCCGAGCCTGTTATGCCGTATAGGTAGAACATTTTGGGAAGCGCAGAATTGGGACTTTCATTTTCCGCTGANGTAATGGCGTTTAACGCNGCGGCCTGTTCATCGGAAATTGAAAGCGTAGATTCGTTTTCCTCCCCGCTGTCAGGCAGAGTAGGGCGGATAATCCTTCTTCCTGATGGAATCATTGCCGCAAGAGCCTGTCCTGTACTGCAAAAGTAATATCCNGCCATCCAGAGCGCAAGTTTTACATCGTTTGTGTCGAATAACGGTTCTGAATCAACTACACGGCGTATTTTTTTTATATTTTCGTTATTTACCCCTTCCGGCGGACTTTCCCGCTCTTCAATAATATAGCCGAGACAGTCTCTTCTTCCTAATGGAACCATTGCCCGTTTCCCGAATGATGCCTCGCCCTTGTCGTCAAGAGAGTAGGTATAACAGTGGTCAACGGGAAATCTGACAGGAATATCAAAGACAATATCGAAAAAACGCGCCAATCAGTTTACCCCGTTCTTTCTTTGTCTAGCATGGAACGTAATAATTTTAAATCTTCCCATGCGGGACGTTTTAAGTCTTCATTACGAAGGAGCGCCGCAGGGTGATATGTGGCAAGAAAAGGCAATGTCATATTTCCTACAGTGAGTTCTTTAAACTTACCGCGAAGTTTACCAATAGGTTCAGTTGTTTTTAAAAGAGTCTGCGCGGCGACTCTTCCTGCAGCAAGTATGAAGCGCGGTTTAAGAAGGGTAATCTGCCGTTCAAGGAAATGCGCGCAGGCTGCCGTTTCTTCAGGGTACGGATCGCGGTTATTGGGAGGCCTGCATTTTACGACATTGGCAATAAAACAATTGCTGTTACGCGAAAGATTAATGGACGCTAGCATTTTGTCCAATAGCTGTCCTGCGCGTCCGACAAAGGGACGGCCTTGCGCGTCTTCTTCCGCTCCCGGCCCTTCGCCTATTACTATTACAAGCGGCTGTAACGCTCCTTCGCCCGGCGCGGCGTTTGTCCTTGTCATCCCAGCGGACAATTTTTGCATTTCTTAATTTCATCTGCAATTTGTTCAATACTGTCTGTTTTTGGGGGAAACATCGGGTAAAGCATTTGTTAACACATCATCGGTAAAATCGTAATTGTTTACTTTGGTTTTATAGCCTGATGAAAGAAAATCCGCAGTAAGGTCAAGAAAGCCCGCTATTGATTTTTTTTCGGCAGCAGTCATAATAATAAGTAAACCGCAAGTTTAAGATGAAGTAAAGAGAGAAAAAGAACAATGTCGGCCTATTTGAATGAAAATTATTCAAAAGATAAAATAAAAGCTGTTGACGCCAAATTCGAAGCCCAAAAGATTGCATTTGCTCCGCTTGTTTTTCAGGCAGTAAGGGCGCTTTTGGAACTTGGGATTCTGAAAGTAATTTCTGATTCAGGCGATAACGGAATAACCGTTGAAAAAATAATACAGAGAACAAAGATTTCTGAATATGCGGCAAATGTACTTTTGGAGATTGCACTTGGCATGAATCTGGTCAAGGTGCTTCCTGCGGCAGGACATGATAATTTCATTCTTGGAAAGATAGGCTGGTTTTTCCTTGAAGACAGAATGACAAGGGTTAATTTTAATTTTGTTAACGATGTTTGTTATAAAGGAGCGTTTGAACTTACAAGATCGTTAATAGACGGAAAGCCGCGCGGTCTTGAAGTTTTCGATACCGGAAAAAAAACAATTTACGAAGCGCTTTCTGCGCTGCCTAAGAATGTAAGGGAAAGTTGGTTTTCGTTTGATCATTTTTATTCTGACATCAGTTTTGAAGAAGCTCTGCCGGNTGTTTTTGCAGGAAACCCNAAAAAAATTATTGACATCGGAGGCAATACGGCAAAGTGGGCAATCTGCTGTTGTAATTATGATACTCAAGTTGAAGTAATGATTGTCGACCTTCCTGGTCAGACAAAGGTTGCCGAAGAAAAAGCGGCCGAAGNCGGCTTTTCAGACAGGATTAAAAGTTTTCCCTGCAATGTGTTAGATGATGAAACGCCGGTACCCGCCGGAGCGGATATAATATGGATGAGCCAGTTTTTGGATTGTTTTTCCCTTGATGAAATTTCCCGTATCATGTCGAAGGTAAAAGACGCCTCAGGACAAAAAACCGATGTTTATATTCTGGAACCTTTTTGGGACAAGCAGCGGTTTGAAGCNGCGTCTTTTTCCCTGCAAGCTGCGTCCCTTTACTTTACATGCATGGCTAACGGTAACAGTAAAATGTACAGGTATGATGAATTTGCGTCTGTTATAAAAAATTCAGGNTTTGAAATAATTAATGTTAGGCATAATCTTGGTTCAAACGATTATTCACTTATTCAATGCCGGATAAAATCATAATGGACGATATTTACATTGTCCGTTTTTCGGCATGGGCNTGCGGAATTGAAAATGCCTGCGAATGGCGGCAATGGGCGGAAGGAACGCGTGAAATGATTTACAGCGATAAAAGCCCGGATATTTTATATACCGATTCAATGTTCCGAAGGCGTTTAAGCCAAATATCAAAAATGACAATACAGGTTGTTCATGATCTTTTACCGTTAGATGAAAATATAAAAATGTTTTTTCTTTCTTTTCGCGGTGAAGTTTCAAAACAGTTAAAAATAAACAGGATGGTGCTGGAGGAAAAATCCCTTATGCCTGCGGTTTTTTCGCTTTCTGTTTTTAACGCGCCTGCGGCGCTGGCTTCCATTGCATTCGGNTTAAANGGAGGATATTCGGCGCTTTATCCTGGAAATAATTCATTTTCATCNGGTTTTGCCGCGGTAAAGGCGGCGCTTCTTGGCGGGACGGCGGAAAAAATTGTTTTTGTTTATGCAGATGAAGAAATACCGCAGGAATATAANAATATTATTGCGGATAACACTCAGCCTTTTGCATTCGCCGTGATTCTCAGCCGTTTNCCCGGACATAGCTCTGTTTCGCTTTCATCAATATCGCCTGATAAAAATGAAAGTGAAACTCCGCAGGGATTTTTAAGAAATCTAATATTGCGCAAGGAATTAAATGCCGCCTTATGATCTGCCCCCTGTACAAAATAGAATCGTTTATATTTACAGGGTTTTAATAAAGTGGTTTTTCTTTTTCTTTTTTGGATTTTCCTCTATAATTCTTGTTGTTTTTGTCTTGCCTCCTATGAGGTTGTTTATACACCCAAGTGAAAAATTTAAAAAAAANGCAAGACTTCTTGTTTCAGTTTCATTCCGTTTCTTTATCGGGTTAATGCATTTTTTTCAAGCTGTAGACATTGAAGCGGGAAACAGGGAAATGTACAGACGGCTTTCTTCAAAANTAGTAGTTGCAAATCATCCTTCTCTGCTTGATGTTGTCATGCTGTTTTCATTAATCCCGAATGCCGACTGCATTGTAGCGGGACACCTTAATCACAGTATTGTAAAAGGAATTGTACGCCGGCTTTACATTTTAAATTCACAGGATTTTGACGATATTCTTAAAGCCTGCGATGAATCTTTAAAATACGGAAACTGNATTGTTATTTTTCCCGAAGGAACAAGGACGCCTAGAAACGGAANCCCTGTTGTAAAAAAAGGAGCGGCGCGTATTGCCCTCGCCTGCGGCTGCGGTATTATACCTCTTCATATAGGAGGAACGGATAAATACGGTCTTGGTAAAAAAGATCCGTGGACGGCTTTTAATCCCCGCGAACGCTATGTTTATGAAATAAAAATGGGGACTGAAATTCTCCCTGAAAAATACAAAAGCCTTCCAAAACCTGTCGCGGTACGCGCGTTAACAAGAGAAATTGCCTCTTCAATTTTTCCGGTAAAAAATACATGAAAAAAATATTTGTATTATTTTGTATTGTAATTTTTCTTTCCTCATGTATGAGCATAACCCGCAGCAGGGAAGAACTTAACGTGCCTCTGTCCTATGTTATTTTCAGTTTTGATGACGGCCCGAACATTCATGAAGATACCACAAACAGGCTGCTTGACATATTGAAGTTATACGAAATTAAAGCCGTATTTTGCCTGCTCGGTGAAAGGGTAGATGCGTACCCGCAGATTGTAAGGCGTATGTACGATGAAGGACATTGTATTGTAAATCACGGTTATTACGATAAATGGGCGCGAAACATGGGAGAAGCTGAATTCCGNAGTAATCTTGTAAGGGGAGGGCAGGCCATTTCAAATGCCATCGGAGAGGAATTTTATCCTAAGTTATACAGACCGCACGGCGGTTATTACAATTCCAAACAGATAAATATTTGCAATGAGGAAGGTTATTTTATTGTTAACAGCAATATAAGAGTTTATGACGCGGTTTTATCGGAAACGAAAAAGGATAAAGTAGTTAAGCGCGTAATCGAAAAAGTTGAGAAACAGGGAGGAGGNGTTATTCTTCTTCATGACTCAAGGGATTCAAATTCACTCATGGAAGAAGAATTAATGAAATCTCCGAACGGCGCTTTTAACCGTTCGTGGATTCCTGAAACTGTTGAAAAACTGATTATATCGCTGAAAGAAAGGGGATATATAATCGGAAGTCCGGCTGTTATTTTTCAGAAAAATCCTTGAATATCAACGACGTATTTACTCCGCCGAACGCAAAATTGTTTGACATAATATATTCGGTTTTGAATATTCGTCCGTCTCCGACTATATAATCAAGANGTCCGCAGCGGGTATCGAATTCGTCNAGATTAATGTTGGGGCAGAACCATTTTTCTTTCATCATCATAATGGATATCCANGCNTCAATCGCGCCGCAGGCTCCAAGTGTGTGCCCGATATAATTTTTCAGGGTGCTTACGGAAACCGGCCTTTGAAACACGTCAACTGTAGCCCAGCTTTCCGCGACATCGCCCGCATCTGTCGCTGTTCCGTGAGTATTTACATAACCTATAGCGGAAGGCTCAATACCTGCGTCCTGCAGCGCNAGCCGCATNGCGATTCCCATTGTNGGNCGATTGGGCTGCGTAATATGGCTGCCGTCNGTATTTGTCCCAAATCCGGCAACTTCCGCAATTATGTTTGCCCCGCGTTTTTTTGCATGTTCATATTCTTCGAGAATAATAGTTCCGGCTCCTTCGCCGACCACAAGACCGTCACGGTTTTTGTCATAAGCGGCGGGAGTTTTTTCGGGAGTGTCATTTTTACAGCTNGCCGCAAACAAGGTGTCAAAGACAGCGGCATCCGCGGCGCTCAATTCTTCCGCTCCTCCCGCCAACATTAAATCCTGATGACCCTGCTTTATAGCTTCGTACGCAAAACCAATTGCCTGGCTGCCGGACGTACAGGCTGTGTTAGTTGTAATAAGTCTCCCTGTTAATCCCAGAATAACTCCGATATTTGCGGCGCATGTCTGCGGCATTGCCTTTATATAAGTAGTGGCGTTCATTTTGTTAAGATCGTTAAGTATGAGCATACTGTAAAAATCAAGAAGTGAATCGAGACTGCCCATTGAAGANCCGTACGCGACGCCGCACCTGCCGTTTTTAAGCATTTGATCGTCGCGGCTGATACCCGCATCCGACAGCGCTTTGTCCGCTGAGACAAAGGCAAGCTGCGCGACCCTTCCAAGACCGCGGATTATTTTTCTGGGATAATCNGGCAGCGTATAATCGACAGGGGCTGCGAGTCTTGTATTCATGCGTGTATATTTNTCCCAGTCATTCATGCGCCGGACGCAGTTCTTTCCTGATTTTAAATTTTTCAGTATATCGCGCCATTCATTGCCCAACGCGCTTATGACAGACCCGCCTGTTATGNCAACACGCCTCATTANACCATTCCCCCGTTTACAGATATTACCTGNCTTGTNATATAAGAGGCTTCCTCAGAAAGCAGAAACACTGCCAATGAAGCTACTTCCTCAGGTTTCCCGATTCTGCCCATCGGTATNGACGGAAGAATTTTATCAAGCGGAGCTTCGCGGATCATATCGGTTTCGATTATTCCGGGCGCTATGCAGTTTACCGTTATTGAACGGCTTGCAAGCTCAACTGCCAATGCTTTGGTCGCCCCTATAATTCCCGCTTTAGCNGCGCTGTAATTCACCTGTCCGCGGTTTCCCGTAATCCCTGATACTGAAGAAATTGTAATTATTCTGCCCTGTTTTTTGCGGCAAATGGGCATTATAAGCGGGTGAAGCACATTGTAAAAACTGTCAAGATCGGTGCGAAGAACAGAGTCCCAGTTTTCTCCGCTCATGCCGGGAAAAGAATCATCTGCGGAAATTCCCGCATTGCAGATAACGCCCCAGAAAGCTCCGTTTCCTTCCAGCCATTTTTCAAGCTTTTCCTGACATTCGTTNCTGTCGGAAACATCNAATTGAATTAGCTCGATACNGCCNCCATTGTCAAGAATTTCCTTTTGCAGGGCTTCGGCTTGTTCTTTTCCTTTATTGTAATGTGCTGTAACAGAATAGCCCGCATTTGATACCGCCAGAGCAATAGCTCTGCCTATGCCCCTGCTTGCGCCTGTTATAAAAACTTTTTTTCCGTTATTCAAAAATTCAAACTCCTTCAACAATGGTTCTGAATTGTTTTTCATCAAGAATTTCCATAACCATTAATTTGCCTTCCATTGCTTTNTTATCTTCTAAAAAAATTTCACCCTCAAAAGTGTATATTTGATCTGTNCGGTCGCATTCCNTCATGCGTATATCGGCGANACTGCCTGTTTTAAAAACGGGGATATACATTTGCATTAACGGGACGCTGAGGATAAAACCGATTTTCGGCTTGATGCCTGTGAGCCTGCTGCGTAAACCTGAAAAAGCGGAAATGGTCTGCGCCATAAATTCAAAGCCGACCCAACTGGGTACGCCTTTTAATTCAGTATTGTAAAACAGACAGGCTTCGGAAATTTCAAATTCTGTCCTGATGTTTCCTGCTGCATCGTATTCCGTGATTCTGTCAAGAAGGAGCATTTTCCCCCTGTGCGGTATAAGTGTTTTCAGTTCTTCCTGATTGATTGGAAAGTTATTATTGATCAAGCGGCTTACTCCTTCCAAGTATCAAGGAGACATTATATCCGCCGAAAGCAAAATTATTGTTCATGCAGATTGACGGAGGTTCGCGTCCGTGTGTGTATGGGTGAAACGGAAGCTCTTCATCTTTTTCGCCGTCCCAGCAATGTACAGGTAGCCCATTTTTCATGTTTAGNGTCATCCAGCATATTGCAGTTTCAAGGGCTCCNGCCGCCCCAATGGTGTGGCCTGTAATTGGCTTAGTGGAGCTTGAAGGAGGCGTTAACTCGGAAAATACATCCTTCATGGCAAGGGCTTCCGCCTTGTCATTAAGCAATGTTCCGGTTCCATGCAGATTAACGTACCCAATCTGCGAAGGTTCAACTCCTGCATCGGCAAGGGCAGCCTTCATCGCCTTTGCCGGCCCTATGCCGTCATTTCCGGGGGCTGTCATGTGGTGTGCATCGCAGCTTTCTCCGTAACCAAGAAGTTCAATACCGCCTGACTGCGNCAAAGAATCAAGTAAAAAGAACGCCGCTCCTTCGCCGAGGTTTATGCCGTCCCTGTTCTTACTGAAAGGATTTGTCAATTTGCTTGAAAGCGCTTCCAGTGCGTAAAAACCCAGAAGAACGGTCTGTGATACAATATCGGCTCCTCCGGCAATCACCGCGTCGCATAACCTTGAGCGAATTAGCTCAGCCCCTCTTACAATGGCGCTGGCCCCTGAAGCGCATGCGGTGGCGGTTGTCATAACAGGACCTTCCAGACCGAACTTTGCCGCGATAAATTCCGCCGCAAATGAAGCGCTTTGAAAACGCAGATTATAATCAGCCGGAAAAGCTCCGTTTTCCAGAAGCGCTTTATGAGCAAGAATTGAAGCTTCCGAACCGTTGTCACAGGAGCCAAGGNAGACGCCTATTCTGTCTGCGCCGTATCTTGAAATTGCATTTTCAATTTCCGTTCTTATTTGTTCCAATGCAGCGTCAATAAGCCTGATTATTTTTGTACCGCCTGTATAGGCAAACGGTTTATGAACCGGCGAATAAGGTATGTTTTGTTTTTCAGTCATTACAAGCCCTGCTGGTAATTGTCTGCCGTCAGGCAATTCCATCATCTTAATTCCTTCCTGATTACCTTTAAGACAGGATGCGTATAGTTCATCTTTATTTTGTCCGGCGCAGCAAATAAGACCTGGCGCGGAAAGATAAATCTCTTTCAAATAAAATCGCCTCCAAGCGTATAGCCGTATCCCCGCAGATTATTTTTAAAAATCACTGTGTCTTTTTTTAATTCAATTTCAATTATTATATCATTTCCTTTTTGAATACGGCGTACAGAATTGTCAATTTCAAGGACAAGCCCGCATTCTTCAAGCGCCTTGCGGAGCGCGTCGGTTTTGTAGAAACAAAACTGGAAATCGGCTACAATATATTCAGGGTTAAGCGATTTTGGAAAAACAGGAGATGAAAAATTAAGAAGTTTCTCATTGTAAGAGAGGGTTCCTATATTTGCGCCAAGTTCATTAAATAGTGTCATCTCTATTCCGTTTTCATCCGCCTTGACCCATGCGTTAAAATAAAAATCACCGCCCTGCCATGAAGCGGAAATAAACTGAGCCATGTCCATTGGTTTTTCGATTTTCTTCGGAGGCAGCAATACAAACTTTGAATTATTTGCAAGCCAGACATAATGCTGTTTTTCGTTTTTAGTAGATTGAGGAATACAGGAAAATAAGGATATGAGAAATAAAATGACNGCCGGATACTTACACCGGATTATTAAATTCAAGAAAACTCCCGGAAAATAATGAATATAGCCACATTTAACATTGGATTATCGCTTCTGTCAAGTAAAAAGCCTTTCCGCATTGAACAAAGCNCCGAAGGAATGAAGTTATTATCGCTTCTTGAAGACAGACCGTTAACCGAAAACGACATACTTAAAAATGAAAACGGAAGACCTTATTTCCCGTACAGTAATGTTGATTTTAACATATCTCATTCGCAAAACATGGTTGCGGTTTCCCATGTTTCAGGCGATGNATTACGCACAGCCTGCGATNTTCAGTTTGTAAAACTCCGTACAAATACAATGCAAATAGCAAAAAAATTTTTTACAGAAAGTGAAATAGAATATATTTTGCATAACGAAAAAAGTTTTTTTGAAATATGGACATTAAAGGAATGTTTTTTAAAACTGCGCGGCTTTTCCGTATTTGATATGAAAAATGTACCGTCTTTTATTTATGAAGGAAAATTTTCAGACAGATGTCTTTCAGACGGATTATCTTCACCGCNTTCGTTNTTTCTCTACGAGTTGGGAGACTGTAGTGAAAATCAATATATGCTTGCCGTCTGTATCGAAGGAGAAGGACAGCCTGCTCCTAAAATCAAATGGTTTTCCCAGACGTTTTTACCTTGCAGGAATATAGCAAAAATAGCTAACCGGTGAATTTTATCGCTGTTTGCGCTGTTATTTAACCGCCGTTAACAGAATACTTTTCCATCGCCAAAGAACAGGTCCTTTTGCAATTCTTAAGAAAACGGCTTCTTCAATTTTAGAAAAAACCGATTTTTCAAGGTTTTTTACCATGAATGAACCCCAGCGCGATTGATCGGTATTGAACCACGAAGCAATGTCTTTTTCCGTGATTAAGCGTTCTTCTTTTTGCTCGATTGTTTGAAGTTTTACTGAGAATTTTTTTTCCGCAAACGCTGTTTCTATTTCTGCAGAGTCCCAAAGACCTGCGCCTGTTGTATTTTCAAAAAATATTTTTTCCGCCTGCTCAAGCAATGATGCCAAATCCTGTCTTTCACATTCATCAGCGAGGATGCGGGAAATACGTTCTCCCAAACGGGGCGGCGAAAACAGCAATACTAAATTTCCGCCCTTTGTCAAAAGAGAGTATGCCTTGTCCGCAAGTATTACAGAGGGCGCAGCAAACCGCGCACTGCGGAGCAAAATATGGTCAAATTGAGAACAGGAAAACCATTCTTCGCTTTGTTTTTCATCAGGCAGAATATCTTCTGTTACCGCAATTAACGGTTTGTCGGTTTCATCAAGCGCGGCGGCGTAACGTTCAAGCGCTTCTTTGGCGGCGGGCGTGTTTACGATGGCGGCGGATAAACCTTCAGGGCAGCGTCTGAGGCTTTCCCAGAGCAGTAAGCCGTCATTTGCCATCGGTACAAGAATGCGATCCTGCCTTGAAGGAGAAGCGGCTGAAAAAATCGCATCACGGTTACTGAGCAGGAGCGANCTTCGCCCCGATTCAAGGCGCTTGAACCAACCCTCCCTGCCTTTTGCCGCCGCCGACCATGATAAAAGTTCGCCTGTAGTTTCAGAATTATCTCCCAAAACAATAGCNGCCTGCAGTTCGCGTTTACGTAAAACTTCTTCGCGTATTTTTCCTTCATAGCCGATTGACGAAGGAATGTAAAAAGTTCTGCCTCTAAGTGAATTGGGCAGATACTGCTGAGCCGCCCAATGATCACGGTAAGCGTGAGGATAGACATAGCCTTCTCCGTGTCCGAAACCTTCGGCATCGCGGCTTGCGTCCTTCAGATGATTGGGTACTTCCGCGTCTTCACGTTCAATTTCCTTTTGCGCGTCAAAATAGGCGAGGGTGGTGTTGGATTTTGGGGCTGTAGCGAGGTACAGACAGGCATGAGAAAGCGGGAAATTTCCTTCGGGAAAGCCGATGCGTTCAAAAGCCTGGGCGCAGGAAATAACCACAGAAAGCGCATGAGGGTCTGCAAGGCCGACATCTTCGCTTGCAAGAATNATCATGCGNCTGAAAATAAATTTNGGGTCTTCTCCCGCGCGCACCATTTTTGCAAGCCAGTACAAAGCCGCATCGGGATCGCTTCCGCGCACGCTTTTTATAAATGCGCTGATAGTGTCAAAATG
>WRGH01000036.1 GCA_009787285.1 Brevinematales bacterium | reverse complement strand
AAAAAATGAGGTAAACAATGGTTAGAAGTTTATGGACAGGCGCTTCCGGCATGATAGGCCAGCAGGCAAATATTGATACAATTTCAAATAACCTTGCGAACGTAAATACGCACGGTTACAAATTACAGAGGGCGGATTTTGAAGATTTAATTTACCAGACTGTAAAAACGGCCGGAACGCCCGCTACTGAAGACACAGTGGTTCCTGTCGGCATTCAAATGGGACACGGCGTAAAACTTGCCGATACCAAGAGGGTTTTTACTCAGGGCGCACTGCAGAATACCGGCGTAGCTACAGACATAGCGATAACAGGCGAAGGTTTTTTCAAAATACAAACTTATGACGGCAGTATGGCATATTCGCGTAACGGAAACTTTTCGATAGATGAGACAGGCCGTATGGTAACGAGCAACGGTTACTGGCTGATACCGGACATAATTATGCCGGAGCTTTTTCTGCCTGATTCGGTAAATGTTACCAAAGACGGAAGGGTCAGCGTGAAAATACCCCAAAANGGAGATTTGGTGGAAGTTGATGTCGGCAGGATTGAACTGTACCGTTTCCCGAACCCTGTCGGCCTTACCGCGATTGGCGAGAATCTTTTCAAGGTAAGTCAGGCGTCAGGAGATGCAATTGCGGGCGTTCCCGGTTACGAAGGTATGGGAACCCTACAGCATAAATTCCTTGAAATGTCAATGTTCAGATAGTTCAGGAAATGGTTAATCTTATTGTCGCTCAGCGCGCCTATGAATTTAATTCGCGTACCATCCAGACAAGCGACAATATGCTTGGAACAGCGACAACATTAAAGAGGTAAGTTAATTGGAAGTAACCGGTCTTGGGTCGATATATTTGGATAATTACCGTTCGTCTTTTTCAGAGGCAAAAAACGCTCTGAACGCCAAAAGCCCCGAAGATTTCCGTGAAATTTTTGAAAGAGCCTATTCCGCAGAATACGCGGATGATGAATACGACGCTTTCTCTTACGGAAAAACCGCTTCCGCAAAAACAGTTCCAAATTCGGCAAACTCGCTTCCCCATAAAGGAAGCGAGCCGATTGATAAAACCGACAAACTCTATCAGCTTTGTCTTGAACTTGAAACTTATATAGTCAAAAACCTGATAAACGGCATGAGAAACACAGTGCAAAAATCAGGGCTTGTTGACGATAGTTTTGCCGGAAAAATGTACGAAGATATGCTCTACGATGAATATGCCAAAGATTTTACCAAAAACGCAAACTTCGGCCTTGCAGAGCAGGCATACAGGCAGTTAAGCCGTTATAACAGTTAAGTCAAAAGCTCCGACAGATTTTACGCGCCGCTGGTACAACATTGACGCTTTGTCAATAAAATGATTTAATTATATAACTATGGCTTCAGCGTCCATTGAAGAATTAGACCTCCACTGGAAAGAAGAAGACCAAGTCTTGGGCATCGCGTCGGAAGGCGTATGCTGTAAGAACATGGACGATATTATTGAGCGTATTGCCAATGTAAAAAATACCGTTAAAAAAATTAACCTGAATAATCAGCGCGCCTTGACGGAAGTCCCCGATGTTTTGAAAGAATGCGAACTTCTTGAAGAACTGAACATTTCGCACACTGAAATCACCGTAATTCCCGATTTTATATTTACACTGCCGGCCTTGCGCAGTCTCTCCTGCTGCTGCAGAGTACTTCCACAGCCGCCATCGGGTCTTGCCAAAGCGCAAAAGCTGGAAAAACTGCACATCAGGATTAACGAAAACTGGAGTTTCCCCGAAGGAATATCGTCATTAAGCGAACTTAAAGTCCTTTTGTTAGACATCTATTCCGAGGC
Organism: Brevinematales bacterium; assembly: GCA_009787285.1. Taxonomy (GTDB): domain Bacteria; phylum Spirochaetota; class Spirochaetia; order Treponematales; family Breznakiellaceae; genus WQXQ01. The sequence goes on along the minus strand of WRGH01000036.1, from coordinate 10,059 downwards.
GGCGCTGCCGAAAGATTTGGGGAATTTAAAAAAAATTGAAGAATTGGTTTTGTCAATAAAACATGAGCATGGGGCAGTGCAAAATCTGCCTGACTCTTTTTCAAAGCATCCGGCTCTGAAAAAAGTCAGTATAATTGATATTATTTACAAGAATTATAAAAATTTAGATTTTGACAAAACGGCGCACACGCTTTCTTCATGCCATGAACTTGAATCCCTGACGCTTTCCGGTCTTACAATTACAAAACAAAAAGCCATTTCAAAACTTACTAATCTTAAAGAGCTTATACTGCGGCATCTGCTTGTAGAGGAAAATATTTTTGATTCGATAACGGCATTGAAAAACCTTGAAAAACTTGACGTATTGGGCAGTGAATTTAAAATAACCGAACTGCCTGACGTATTCGGCAGCTTTAATGAACTGCGCTCATTCTCATTTGCAGGTAACTTTGTGCGAATGCTTCCGCCGTCGTTGTTTAACTTAAGCAAACTTTCAACGCTGGAAATAGGCAGTACCGGAATCGCCGTTTTAGACGAAAAAATAGGGAACCTGAAAAGTTTGATAAATCTTCATATTTACGACAATATGCTCGAAAAACTCCCAAACAGCATTTTCACCCTGCCGCATCTTGCAGTTCTTGATATTGAAGAAAACTTTTTTAAACAGCAGGATATAGCCGCCATAAAACAAAAACTTAATGCCATGTATAAAAACGGGCAAAAAATCGAATTCACGTGCGGCAGGCAGGGACACCGGCTTTCAGTAAAAAAACTGCGCGCCATCAATTATTTTGAATCAATAAACAGCGCGGTTTATTTCAGGTATTGCATGGCGGCTGTGTACGAAAAACCGAATGCGCTTAAATATGTCAGGGACGAATTATTAAAAGAGCACGAGTATATACAAGTTTGCCTTGAAGCCGCTCTGCGCAATTCATACGCGGATTTTCTTATTAATGTAAACCATAAACGGCTTAAACGCGGAGACTATGAGCGTATCTGCTGGGCTGCTATTTTACACTTTCCCGCGACTGTTTCCAAAATGGTTGAGCCTACGGAAGATTGGCTTNCCTTTGCTGCAAAATGTTCAGGTTAAAACTTTACCGGACAAAAATTTTAAGGGAAATTCTTACTGCTAAACCCATAAATAACCTTATTGNCGGAAAATATATAAAAAANCCTTAGCTTACGCTTTTTTCTCTTGNTCTTCCATTTCCCGCAGGGATTTTATCAGATTAAATACGATTTTCCTGTCCCTTTTGTTTAAAGTTTTCAAATTTTTAAGTACAACCTGCGGATCATGGCTTGACGGCGGATAATTTTGTTCCTGCTGCTTGTGTCCTGTGATAAGATATTCCACTGTAACCCCCAAGGCTCCGGCTATACGGACGGCGGCATCGGCGGAAGGCATGGAATTGTGGGTATTCAGATAATTGTCTATTGTNCGCTTGTTTACTCCCGAAAGCGAGGCAAGTTCTTTTACAAGAACACCTGAATAAGCAAGTTCGCGCTTCAAATTTTCTTTGAATCCCACTGTTATATTTTACTTAAAAAAGCGTAATTTTCTTTTGACAGAACGTGAATTTACATTGTATTATTAAAAAAATACGCTAATAAACGTAATTGAAAACAATTTCATATAGGGCGGGAGAAAAGGGAAAACAATGGCAAAGAAAAGATTTTATGCGGGAATACTGGTATAGCGCTGGTGTTCGGAATGACAGTTTTTGGATGCAGCATCGACAATGGTGGAGATGGAGGAGGTAGCTTAGATCCATTTTTAGGAGGGTCTTGGATTACCAGAGACAAAGAATATGACTTAACCTTTTTTGATGCCTCAATAGTTCATGGACATACTGTTCAAGATCGGCATTTAAATCCAGGGTGCGGCGAAGCGACTTATAATCGTAAAGGTACTTATACCTATGACGGAAATGTCGCAAAAATAACAATAACGTTTGAGATGTATTCTGGGGAAGCAATAAGTTTAGAAAAAGAAGCTGTTTACATTTCAGATAGTCGTCTTGAATATGATAGTAAAGTATANNNTCGAGATAAAATTAAATAATGAGTTAATTATTTAAAGTAAATATTGCGTAACGTCGGAACGAANGATAGCGTGAAAGTGCTTCCTAATATTTACTTAAAAGAAGAGNGCTCTGCCTTCATTACAAAAGCGAGTATTTTTGCGGCTGCTTCCCAGCACCACGGCGGAATAAAATCGCCTGGTNTGNCGGTTGAGTCAAGCAGGGATGCAAGGGCTGAGTCTTCTATAACGGCAATACCTGATTTCTGCGCAACGGCAATAATTTGCTCAGCTTCCCTGCCTCTTCCCGACGCCAGCAATACAGGAGCAGGATCGTCCTTTGAGTATCCGATAGCCGATGCGATTTTTCTCTTTGCCATTATACAGCCTCGTCTACGGGACAAAACAATTTGTCTTCACTGCCGGATTCCGGCGGAAAAGCATCATTATTTTTCCTGAAAGAAACACGTTCAACAGGGATATTCAAAAGACCGGAAAAAGCGCGTTCAAGCTGACGTTTGGCTTTAGCCGAAAGTTCAGGCTGCATATAAATATTGAGCATGGTTATACTGCTGTCTACCGCTTCTAATGTAAAAGTTGAGCGTTTTTCCGAATTGCCGATTTCTACGATATCCAGTGTCATTAATGAAACACGGTTAAGCGTTTCAGGTAAAATCCTAAGCGATACCCGGTAATCCCGTCCGTCCTCATTTATGTCAAAGGGAAGCACAATCCAGCGCCGGCCGTCATTGCCCGGCAGTCTGTTCAACAGGTATANCAGCGGGTTTTTCTCAGCAGATTCAAGCGCAATTTTTTTTAAGGTATTACCGTTTATGGAGCCGGATTTTAAATTTTCACCCTCATTCTTTTGTTCATCTTGTTTTTTTCCCTGCCGCCTGTCATGACTGCTTGAATCCCTGCGTTTTTCCATGTCCGGATCTATTGCATTTGCATATAACTCAAGTCCTTTAGTTTCAAGTTCCACTCCCTTGCTCTCAGCTGCGGCGGCAGCCAATGAAAAGATAAGCCGATTTTTTGCAGTTAACGCTGAACTGTCTGCGTCTCCCGTTGTTCCCTGCTTTAACAATTCAGATTGAGTTATTGCAGACTTAATTGTTTCAGTTTGAGCTGNNGCGGCGTTCTGCGGCGTAAATGCCTGACGGCGAATAGCTGTTAAAACTTCAGGCTTCATTGGCAGTGAAAAAAAACGCGCAAATAAAATAATGGATGNTGATAGTTTATCCGCAGGAAGTTTTGCATGCGAGATTAAGAACGATATTGTTGAAGCGGCGCTGTTAGCGGCGGAAGATTTGGACTGCATAGGCTGAATTTTCGCCGAATATACCTGCGCAGGAGNCTGAGTCGGTATGCTGTTTTTTNCGTNTATATTCTTTGAAACCCTTTCATGCGCAGTTTTTCCGGAAGGNTCGCCTGTGGTCTTTTGAATATGCAAAATTTAATTTATCTCCCGCGCTTTTTCCAGTATCATGTTTACAATTTGCTGCGGAGTTATATCATCAGTTTTAATTATCATATCCGCAAAACTGTAATTATCTGTGTCAATATTGTAAATACGCATATAACGTCCGTGATCCCTCCTGTCGCGTTCGGCAGTAAAAGACGCTACATCTTCAATGCTGCCGCCTTCCCTTTTCAGTATACGCTGCGCTCTTACAAGCGGACTTGCATCAAGGTATATTCTTAAATCCGCTTCATTAAGCATCCAGATTGCAAGACGAGAGCCTAGCACACAACCGCCTTCTTCGCGGGCAAGCATTACTTGCCTTGTATCCACTTTCTTGTCCCATGAATCATCTTCCGCCGCCAGTTCCAGCAATTTTTTAAATTCAATTCCGTGTTCCTGTGCAAGAGTGCGAAATGTAAAATTAATAAAGCGCAAATTCAGAGTTTCAGCAGTCATTTTACAGACAGTAGTATTTCCGCAGCCGCTTCTTCCGGAAATCGCAATCTTAATGTCCTTCTTCATAACTTTCTCCTGTGTTATTCGACATTTCTGAGCTGCTCTCTGATATTCTCAAGAGCTTCCTTCATTCTGACAACTTCAGTGCTTACTTCAATAATTGCGCTTTTAGAGCCGATAGTATTTATCTCCCTATTTATCTCCTGACATAAAAAATCAAGTTTTTTACCCGGTCTTGTATTTTTCCTTACCTCAGCCTTGAATTCACCTAAATGAGAATTAAGACGCGATATTTCTTCGGAAATCGTATATTTTAACAAAAGCAGCGCTGTTTCAGACAGTACCCTGTTTTCATCAACCTGACTGCCCAATAATTCGTTAAAACGCGATTTTATGTTTTCCTTTATTGAAATTTCAATAACAGGAGCAAAAGCGGCGGTAGTTTTTACTGAATTTTCGATTATTTCCAGATGTTTAAGTATATCTTCTTCCGTATGTTTTCCTTCTCTTTCCCGTTCACCGCAGAAAGTTTTAAGAGCTTCCTGAAGAAGCGGTTCCATTTCCTTCCAGCAGCGTTCATCATCGCGGTTTTTTTCAATTTCAAGAATGCCTTCCATTCCGAGCATTAATGAAAGATTTGGCTTTTCTTTGATGCCAAGTTCATCATTTAAAACAGTGATTGCGTCATAATATGCTCTAACCGCATTTCTATTAACATCAATTTTTACAGGTATATTATGTTCATGTACATGTGCATAGATTTCTATCTTTCCCCTGCCGCAGGCAGAAGAAACAAGGCTGCGTATTTTCATTTCCATCGTAGAAAGCCATGACGGCAGATTTACATATATTTCCAGATAACGGCTGTTATATCCCTTTATTTCAACGGAAACAGATAAATTTTCCGTGCTTTTTTCACAATATGCGTAACCTGTCATGCTAATCATGGTGAACCTCCGCGCCGGCGGTTAGTTTAACATGGGCAAAAAGTTTCTCGCCGAGAGGCCAATTGTTTCCCGCTCCAAGCGTGATAAAAATGTCTCCGTCCTTCAATATTTTGCATAACGCTTCAAAAGCATCGGCAGGCTCGTCAACATAACGGGTTTCTCCCCGTCTTACAGCGGCGGCTTTTTCGAAAAGAGTCTTTCCGTCAAGTCCGCCTGTATAATTTTCCCTTGCGGACGCATAAATTTTATGCAGAAAAAGAATATCTGCATCGTCAAAAGCCGAAGCAAATTCATCTATAAGGGCGGATGTCCGCGTGTAGGTATGCGACATAAAACTTACAACCAGCCTGCATGATGGATAAAAACTTTTTATGCCTGCAAGCGTTGTTTTAATGGCGGTAGGATGATGTCCGTAATCGTCAATAAAAAGAATTCCTCCCGCTTTGCCTAAAATTTCACATCTTCGTTTTGTACTCTTAAAATTATCCAGCGCATTCTTTATGGAACTTATTTTTTCCTGACCAAGAAGCGCAGTTCCTCTTGCCGCCTGAAGTTCTTCCCTTGCCAATGATACCGTAAGGGCAATTGCCGCGGCTGAATTTAACGCCTCGTGCCGTCCGGGTATCCGTATTGAAAAAGCATCCGGTATTCCGGCAAGAGTAAAAACAGCCCGTCCGTCTTCCACGTTATAAGAAAGTATTCTATAATCGCCGTCTGCGGTAAAGCCGTATGGAATTAATTCAACNTTGCGATTTTCATTTTTGATAATATGCGCTACTTCGCTCGCGCCGCTGTCATCGGCGCAGTAGATAAGCTGGCCTCTTTCCGGAAGCAGGCGGCAGTATTCAACAAACGCATCACGGATTGATTCATAACTTTCAAAATAATCCTGGTGATCCCACTCTACGGCAGTCAGTATTATGCGGCTTGGGCAGAACGACAAAAAATGTTTTTGATATTCGCATGTTTCCGCGATAAAGTATTTGTTTCCGAGCGTGAGAGTTGATTTTCCGTTAAAATCCAGCGCGGCGCTGCCTGTGAGTATTTGAGCCGGNAGTTCTGCGGCGCGCATCAGTACGCCGCAAANCGCCGTTGTAGTAGTCTTTCCGTGAACGCCGCAAACGCCGGTAGAATCAAACTTTGCCGACCATTTTCCAAGAGCATCGGTGTATTTCATGACAGGAATTCCAAGTTCGAGCGCGCGCCTAAGTTCAGGGTTNGTTTCNGCGCTGTAAGCGGAAGAATGCACAACAATATCAATTGATGCGCTGATGTGCGCCGCGTCAAAATTTTCATGATAGGGAATTTTTAACTCTTTAAGGATAGCGTCTGTATAAAAAACTTCAGGCGTATCGCTGCCTGAGACTTTCAATCCGGTATTATGCATAAGTTCAGCCAAAGCGCAGACGCCTGTTCCTTTAATGCCTACAAAATAAATTGCAGCGCCGCTCTGAAATATGTCATTAATACCCATAATACAATTGTTGCCTTAATCGGCTGCTTTTTCAAGCATTGTTTTTAAAACAACAATGATTCCAGCGGATCGATACGGTATTCTTTTTGTTTTCCGGTTGAAGGATCGATAAACAAAAGCGCGTGAGACCTAAGAGCAAGTTCGCTGTTTACGGGCGGTTGATGCAATGATTGGTATAACGGATCATTCAGTATCGGAAAACCAATCCAGCAAAGATGACAGCGTATCTGGTGGCGGAAACCCCGCTTAATCCGCACTGTAAAAACATTTCTGTCTATGCCGATGATTTCCGTCACATATAAACCTCTGTCTGCGGCAATTTCGCGGTGTTTTTTTATTTCTGTAACAGGACGGACAAGTTTTCTGCCTGCGCCAAAGGGGCGGAAGTAACTTTCAATGGCCAGCGGTTCACTTATTGAAGGTTTGTAGTTTTCAGCATATAAATTAGGAGGCTTCGGATAACCGAGTGAGACAGAGCCGCCGGAATCTGCTTTTTTACAAACGGCTGAGTATTCTTTAATAAACCCGCCGTTTTCCTGCAATGCTTTAAGAAAATCATAACTTTTTGCATTTTTTGCGACAAGCACAAGCCCGTGTGTTTCAAAATCAAGACGATGCATTAAATCAAAAACAGGCGAAGATTGGGAAGCATACCATTCAAGGAGGGTTCCTCCGTCCTTTTTCTTTAACGGGGCGCTGTGCATTTTAGGAGGTTTAAAAACTACGGCAAAATTATCTGTTTCATCAACAATGAAAGGAGCATTATTTTCCATTTGCAGAAATTTCCCTATCCAGTTTTTTTATTATTTCCATAAAACGTTCAGGAACGTTAGATGAAAATACCCGCGCCATTGCTTCTCCCGGCAGGGTAATCTCAAGTTTTTTTGAATGAAGCATTAGGCTCGCATCCTTAAATTTTTTGTCATCGCAGCCGTAAACAGAATCCCCAAGAATTGGATGTCCAAGGCAGCGCATATGCACGCGAAGCTGATGAGTGCGTCCTGTCTTTGGACGCAGAAAAATCAGCGAATAATTTTTCCATGTCTTTATTACCTTGTAAAGAGTAACGGCTGTTTTCCCTGAGGGAGAAACTGTAAAACGTTTGCGATTCTTCGGATCCCTTGCAATAAAAGTTTCAATACGGCCTGTTTTTTCCTTTGGTATTCCGCAAATAAGCGCAATGTATGTTTTTTTTGTTTTGCGCGTAAAAAACTGCCGTGCAAGAAAAGCGTGAGTTTCATCATTGTATGCGGCAATAATGATTCCCGATGTCTCCCTGTCCAAGCGGTGAACAATACCTGGTCGTATACCGGTAAAATTACTCCCGCTGTTTGATCTCCTGAAGCAGAGAGCATTTACAAGAGTACCCTGCCTGTTTCCCGCTCCCGGATGAACAACCATTCCCTGAGCCTTGTTTATCACAACGCAATTTTCATCTTCATAAATAATTTCAAGCGGAATATCCTGCGGAATAATAAAATCCGGTTCTTTTTTATCCCATGATAATTCAAGAATATCTCCCTGTTTTACATGATGGGAAAGCTTAACATCTTTTTTGTTGATTTTTGACTTTAAGTTTCTCGCTTTTATTTGAGAGCGTGAAAGTACGCGCAGAACTTCTGACACATAACGATCCAACCTGATATTTTGAAGGGTTTGTTCTTCAACAACAACTGAAAGATTAGGCATTATTCGACGGGAGGTCCGCCCGGAGCAATAGTATTCATGTCATCGGAATGCCAATCCTGTTCAGTATCATCGTCTGTAATATTCAAATCTTCTTCTGTTGCATCGTCTCCGTACTGTATGTTTTCGACGGTATAAGACCCTTTAGAAGGAGGTTCTATTTTGGCTGCCTTTCTTCGTTTCATCTTTACAATAATCAAATCGGTAAATGCGAGTACTATAGAAAGCCCTGCGGCAAATAATATGGTTCTCCCGAATTCCCTGCTTGTAAGCTCAGCCGCNCCCGCTGATTTAAACGGCCATGGCGCATAACGGCGTCCCTGTGCTGAAAAGTCCATGCTGTTGGCTTTGTTCCACCTGTACATATCATAAAAAAAATTGACAAAAAACATGGAAAAAGGAAATGTGCCGAAGGCAATTATATCCCAGCGGCGGAAATCTTTTGCCCATTGGGGAAAATCTTTAGTGTCAAAAACAGATGTCGTTTCAGAATCATGTATATTTTGAGCTTCCGCCTTTAACCCGGGAATCAATAACATGGAGAATAAAACAATGGTAAAAACTGTTTTTTTCATTTTTTAAAATTTATCATTCCTTAAAAATCAAACTGCCTATCCTCAGCATGGTAGAGCCTTCTTCAATGGCAGTTTCAAAATCATTGGACATTCCCATTGAAAGGCAATTCCAGTTTTCCGCAGGCGGAAAACGTTTTTCAAGTTCTTTCTGCGCTTTTACCAGCCGCCTGAAAGAAGACCGGATTAAATCTTTATCTTCTGAAAAAGGAGCCATCGTCATAAGCCCGCGAAGTTTTAAAGTTCCGGCGCTCATTACCATTTCAGCCGCCCTGAAAAGATCGTCAAAATCCGCAAACCCTCTCTTTGTCTCTTCGCCTGTGTGAANCTCAAACAGAATTTCCAGCGGCTTTTCCCTCTGTCCTGCAAACTTGAAAAGCTCNGCNATAATCTGTTCCCTGTCTACCGACTGGATGCAGTCAAAAAAAAGAACGGCGTTTTTGGCCTTGTTACGCTGGAGGGAACCTATCAAGTGAAGCTGAACTTCAGGAGCGCTGTCCCTCAGCGGTTCAAATTTTATAGTCCCTTCTTTCACCCTGCTTTCGCCAAAACAGAAAATACCCGCGCGCCGCGCTTCTTCTATCATGCCAAGCGATACAAATTTTGAAACGCCCATCAAGGTAATTTCATTTCGTTTTCTTCCGGCGGAAACACAGGCTTTTTGAATTCTTTCCTCTATTTCTGCAATGTTTCCGGCGATTGACATTACTTTTTTATTTTCGCATATTCTCAATGGATTTGGCAAGTGATAGAAAACTTTCAAAATCAAGGTTCTCTGCCCGCTCATTGCCTGTAAGTCCGTTCTCCTTTAATAGGGACGGGCATATATCCAAATCCCCGAAGATTGAAGAAAGAAAAACTGTCATATTGTTTTTTATGGTTTTCCGCCTTGACGAAAACATGGCGCGGACAAGCCGGAAAAAAACATCAGGAATCTGCGTATTTGAAGATTTNTTTTCAAGAAGAACTCCCATGCTGTCCACATTCGGCTGAGGAAAAAACGACGAAGGNCGGATAACCATTAGTGGTTTTACAGTGTAGGCTGACGCGCACAAAACGGAAAATGATGAAAATTCAGGCGAACCTGCAGATGCCGTCATGCGAAGNGCAACCTCTTTTTGGACTGTAACTACAATGCGTGTAAATAATCGCCTCTTTTCGATCNAATCCGCCAACAGCGCCGCTGCAACATTATACGGCAGATTCCCTAAAAGAAACTGCGCGGGTTTTTGAGCGCTCCATGTTTTCATAACATCGCCTTCAACAAGCGAAAAATTTTTCTTATCCGCGAATATTTTTTTTAGTACGCGAATAAATCCCGCGTCAATTTCAAAAGCCCTTACAGATAATCCCTTTTCAAGAAGCAGGGCTGTCATTGCTCCGAGACCAGGCCCTATTTCCCAAACTTCGTCTTCCGCACTGCAGTCAAGCGC
>WRGH01000035.1 GCA_009787285.1 Brevinematales bacterium | reverse complement strand
GCATACGGAGTTATAATTTTGTAAGGAAAAGAAGTCTGCACTTTAAATTCAATATTTGTGGTACTCCACAGAAGGCCCACTTTATCTGCCTTAAGATCAAGNCCGGAAGCACTATCCTTAAAATCAAGAGANGANGCAGAATAAGAAATTCCTCCGTTTAGATAATTGAAACCCAGTCCGACTGAAAGCCTCATCGGAAGTACCTTGCTGTTTACGATAACATAACGTACATCCGCTCCGACAAGAAGATCTTTTATTCCAATTCCAATTAATGGCTCCAGCCAATTTTGGCCTATATAACCAAACTTAATGCCGAAATCAATAGGGATAACAGGAAGTCCCATTCTGGCATCTATAGTATAAGCCGGAAGCGGAAAACGACCTTTGCTTACAAACGGCAAATCTTTAACTGATGGCCCGAATAAATTCATCATTTCATTAACTGATTTTGCCTTCATTGTAGTCAGCCCTGCAGAAAGACCAATACCGAAATGACGGAAACCGCCAATATAAGCGTCAGACCAGTTTAATCCTATTGTAGAATTAAACGGCAATGATTTATTCATATCTTTGGAAAANTTGTCAACATNCGATTGCAGTGTTTTAAAATCTATAGNAAATGCCGGAGCAGCATAAATAAGCATAACTAAAACAACCAAAATTGGTTTACCGGAAAATTTCATAAAACCTCCTTACAAATCATCAACTAAAGAGTATTATCTCTATAATATATCATCGGAAAAAAATAAATAAATAAAATGATAATAATTGGTTATGACGCAAATTTGTTAATTGTCAAATTAAAAATGCGGCTTTTTACTTAAAACCAGTTGTATTTCCGGCAAAAACGCTTGATCAGGCGCTTTATGTGTAATACCATGAATTGCTCTGCGTCAGGAACCGTGCGAATATACGCCGCCCAAACCCGCCAGGTCCGGAAGGAAGCAACGGTAAGCGGAGGTATACTGCGCCGCGGCCATCCTGATGCAGGGCTTTTCTTTTTTATATCTTTTTGTAAACTGATAATATGGCCGCCTCGGAATATGAAGTAACCGCCTCCAGATACAGACCGAAAATTTTTGACGAATTGGCAGGTCAGGAATTTGTTGTTTCAACCCTTAAAAATTCATTAAAAAACGGGCATATCGCCCATGCCTACCTTTTTTCCGGACCTAGGGGCTGCGGTAAAACAAGCGCCGCAAGAATTCTTGCGCGTTCATTAAACTGCGAAAAAGGACCGGTCGAAGGTCCCTGCGGCGTTTGTGATAACTGCCGCGCAATCAATCATGGAGCCAGCATGGATGTGCTGGAAATTGACGGCGCTTCAAATAACTCGGTCAACGATGTCCGGCAGATCAAGGACGAAGTTCTTTTTCCGCCTCAGACCGGCAAATATAAAGTTTACATCATAGACGAAGTACATATGCTTTCCGCAAGTGCGTTTAACGCGCTTTTAAAAACCATAGAAGAACCGCCGCCCTACATTGTATTTATCTTTGCCACAACAGAACTGCACAAAGTTCCCGCGACAATTAAAAGCCGCTGCCAGCAGTTTAATTTCAGGCTTATATCTGTCGAGACAATTCAGGGAATACTGAAAAAAATCTGCGCCGAAAATAAAATTGAAGCTGAGGATGACGCNNTGTTCTGGATAGCAAGAGAATCCACCGGCAGCATGAGGGACGCATTCACTCTTTTTGATCAGGTTGTNTCCTTTTCTGCGGGCAGTATCAGCAGCGAATTAATCCGGCAGAAACTCGGCATTATCGGTCTTGAAAGATTAAACGCGCTGGCGGAAGTCTGCGCCGTAAATGATACGCGAAACGCCTTTGCGCTGACAGACGAAATCCTTTCTTCAGGCGTAGCTATTGAACAATTTATAATTGATCTTGCCGGTTATTACCGGAGTCTGCTGCTGCTCAAAAACGGCGTAACAAGGGAATCTCTTTTAGGTTTCCGTCCTTCCCAGTTTTCAGCAAAGGCGCTGGAAACATTTGATTCAATTCGTCTTGAACAGGCGCTTGATATTCTGCTTGACTGTTACCGCAGCATCCGCTATTCGGTGTCTCCGCGTTTTGAGCTTGAGAATGTAATTTCTAAATTGTCATGGTTAAGCCGCTGGGTTTCTCCTGCGGAATTAAAGGAAGCGGTTGAAGATGCGAGGCTTGCTCTTGGACAGCCAAAACCTTCAAACGCGCAGGGACAGTCAACTGCGGTTTCACGTAATGTTTCAAACAGCCGGCCTGAAACTGCCGCTTATGCCGCAGCTACAAAGCCGTCTTCAAACGCGTCATTAGGCGCGTCCGCAGACAAGCGCTCTCTTACCGATGAATTCAAGCGTATGGTCGCCGCCAAAGAATCCGCAGCAGCAGAAATTTCTTCCGGTGATGATGAAGATGTTCCTCTTTGGGATAATGCGGTACATGAAACAAAAAATGAAATTCCGCCGCAGGTTGAACGCGTGCTGTCTTTAATACCTGGAACAATAATTGATGACGAGTAACGGAGTCTCTATATGAACATTAATCCATTTGAATTATTAAAAAACGCCCAAAAAATTCAGGAACAGATGAGCGGGTTTCAGGAAAAACTCGGCGCTATAACGGTAACAGGCGCTTCCGGCGGCGGTCTTGTAGAAATTGACATAAGCGGAAAACTGGAAGTTAACGCCGTACGAATTGCGCCGGANGCCGCCAAAGATATTGAAATGCTTCAGGATTTAATAATGGCGGCTTTNTCTGACGGTACGGCAAAAGTCAAGGAAGCTGTAAGCAGTGAAGCCTCCTCCATGACAGGCGGCTTAAATATACCCGGTTTCCCCGGCAGTTTCGGCTGATACGGCAGTCTGCTAGTGAAAGCAAACGCCCTTGATAGACTGGTAACATTATTCTCAAAACTTCCCGGTATCGGGAAAAAAAGCGCCGGCAGAATCGCATACCACATTCTTGAAAGCAGCCCCGTACTTGCGGAAACTCTGTCGAGGGAATTATCCGGCCTGCATCAGGCAATTATCCGCTGCGGAACCTGCGGGGGCTTTACGGAAACCGATCCTTGTTCAGTCTGCTCGGACACAGGCCGGGATCGCTCAATCATCTGTGTTGTGGAAAGCGCTCAGGATATGCGCATAATAGAAGAAGCGCATGAATTCCCCGGCGTTTATCATGTCCTTGGGGGATTAATCGCCCCTCTGGACGGAATAGGACCTGCAAATCTTTCTATTAATAAACTTATGGATCGCCTTCACAGCGATCACGTCAAAGAACTTATCCTTGCCCTGAATCCGACTGTTGAAGGCGATACAACGGCGTTATATCTGCAAAAACAGCTTAAAAATTTGCCCATAACGGTTACTCGCCTTGCGTCAGGAATGCCCGTCGGCGGAAATATTGAATATATTGACAAGCTTACGTTATTACGCAGTTTACGCGGACGTGTAAAAATATAACGCAAAGTATGAATCCCAGCCGCGAATCCAAAAATTAATCAGTGAAAGTCGCCCCATCTTTTCCCTGTTTCAACGCTTGCGCGCAGAGGGATGCGCAGTTTTACAGCCTGTTCCATTTCCGCCTTGACTATTTTCGCAATGTCAGCGGCTTCTTCCTGCCGGCATTCAAGGATAAGTTCATCGTGAACCTGCAGCAAAAGACGCACCTCGCCCTGAATGCCGCTTTGCTGCGTATTTTCCAATAAGGACAAACGCCTGTCCAGATTAAGCATTGCGATTTTGACAATATCCGCCGCCGACCCTTGGATTGGAGTATTTACCGCAATGCGTTCAGCGGCTGATTTCTCGGTTTTGTTACGCGAATTAATTGTCGGAACATACCTGCGCCGTCCGAGTAAAGTCGTAACATAGCCGTTTTGTTCCGTCTTTTTAATTGTGTCTTCTATAAAAGACCTTACTCCCGAATAAGTTTTAAAATAAGCGCTGATAAAATTAGACGCTTCGCTTCTGCCGATACTTAATTCATTTGCAAGGCGGAAGGCGCTCATTCCGTATATCACTCCGAAGTTAATTGTTTTTGCCATGCGCCTCTGTTCGTTTTTTACTTCACTTTCATCAATGCCGAATATCAGCGCCGCAGTGCGGGCGTGAACATCCCTGTTTTCCATGAAGGCGGAAATAAGGTTTTCATCCTCGGAAAGATGCGCAAGCACAACCAGTTCTATCTGGCTGTAATCGGCTGATATCAGCAAACAGCCAGGTTTTGCAACAAACGCCTCTCGTATGCGCCGCCCTTCTTCAGTGCGTACCGGTATGTTTTGCAGATTCGGCTCCCTGCTGGAAAGGCGGCCTGTAGAGGTTCCCGTCTGCACAAAGTTTGTGTGAAGCCTGCCCTCGCCGTCCGTCATGTCAGCTAACGTGTCGACATACGTTGACTTTAGTTTCGACAGGGTACGGTGGCGCAGGATAAGCGCCGGAACAGGGTCTTCACGGGCAAGTTCTTCCAAAGCTGCCGCGTCGGTAGAGTAACCTGTTTTTGTTTTTTTGCCCGGAGTGAGTTTACGCTCGACAAAAAGCACATCTTGAAGCTGTTTTGTGGAAGAAAGATTAAATTCATGTCCGACAGTTTTCCATGTAGTTTCCTGAATTTGATTAAGCTCAACCGCCAGTTCCTTGCCGTAACTTATAAGCGCTTTAGGCTCAATTTTTATGCCTTCGCCCTCCATCTCAGCCAGAACCGGCAGCAGCGGCATTTCTAAATTTTCAAAGAGCGAAAGAGATTCTGTTTTCTTCAGCATGGGCTCAATGTAATATTTCAACCTTAAGCAAAAGTCGGCGTCTTCTCCTGAATAGCATGCTGCAATTTCCAGAGGAACAGCGGCAAATGTACTGTCCTTCGGTACAATATCAATATACCTTGTAGGCGTGCAGTCAAAGGTATAGGCGACAAGCGAATCAAGAGAATAGCCGGTGCGCTCAGGATCGGCAATCCATGCGGCGACCATTGTGTCCCAAATTTTGCATTTCCAGCGTTCAATGCCCCACCCCCTGCTCACCTTGTAATCAAATTTGGCGTTATGTGCAATAACAGTAATTTTTTCATCTGCAAGAAGTTCGGCCAGCAGGCTGCGGACTTTTTCAGGTTCGTTAAAAGCGGAGACTGTTTCCCTGCCGTGAGGCGCAACCGGCACATAATAGGCCTCTTTCGGCGCTATCGCAAGCGAAATACCGATAGGGTGTGAATTCCATGCGTCAAGCGAATCGGTCTCAAAATCCAGCGAAAAAAATTGCTGTTTTTTCGCCTGTTCCAAAACGGATTTCAATTCATTAATATCAAGAATTGTTTTATAAATCCCGTCGCCAAGAAGATCGCGATCCGGCGGGACAGAAGCAATTTTTTCAACCGCCGTTTCATCGTCTTTTTTCTGCGTTTCTGCCTTTTGTGTATTTTGTACAACGGGAGCTTTAACGTTTGGATCAAGCTGCTTAGCGCTTTGGCGGATACCTTCGCGAATAAGGATTGCCGCGCCTGCGCTGCGATCCAGTTTTTCTGCCGATAACTCGTCAATGCTTTCAATAGGCAGACAAACATCATCACGAAGCCGTATCAACGATTGCGAAAAATAGGCGCTTTCTTTTCCTTCTGCCATTTTCTTTCCGGTAACGCCTTCAATGGCGGCGATATTTTTGTAAATATCATCAAGAGAGCCGTAACGGGACATCAACTTTACCGCTAATTTATCGCCTATTCCCTTAACTCCGGGAATATTGTCTGAGTTGTCGCCTGTAAGCGANAGCAAATCCAGCATCTGCGAAGCATCTACGCCCCTTTCTTTTTTTACTTCTTCAGGACCGATGAGTTCCCAGGCGGGACCCAATACTGAGGCTCCGGCTTCTTTTCTGTTTATTTTTGAAGGACGCAGTTCATATATGCCGCCGCCTACAAGCTGTAACAGGTCTTTATCTGANGAGAGAATGTAACATTGCCGTTTTTCGTTCAGGCACATTTTTGCCAATGTGGCAATAATGTCATCCGCTTCAAAACCGTCGGCTTTCAGGCATTTAATGCCAAGCGCGGTTAAAAATTCTTTTACTAACGGAACCTGCTCATGCAGATCTTCCGGTGTTTTTTGCCTGTTCGCTTTGTACTCACTGTACATATTGTGACGGAATGTCGGAGTCTGCGAATCAAATACAGCGGCGAGGCGCAGAGGTTTTTCGTTTTTTTCCATAAGTATNCCGCCGTTGTCCGCCAAAGGCGCGCCTTCGTCCAGCAGCGAAATAACAGTACGGGCAAATCCAAATACGGCGGACACATTTTTTCCTGAGCTGTTTCGCAGGGGACGGGTTAAAAATGCAAAATATGAACGGTAAATAAGACCGTAAGCGTCTATAAGGTAAAGAGGTGGTTTACTTTTCATTCATTTATGTTAACAGATAATAGACTTTTGAAACAACTCGTTGTTTGAGCTGTAAACTCAAACAAGTTGTCTCAAAAGTCTTGCATTTTTATTATGGAAGATTATNGGATAGCCTCTTTCTNTCTTTTTTGGTATACTACTTATGGTAAAAAATTTATAGCGAGGATTTGATGAGCGACAGTTCCGGCGATAATAAAAACAAAGGCGGTCCGCANTTTCCGTTTGGCGGCGGNCCTAATTTTCCCGATCTCAAGCCGTTTGGNGGCTGGAAATCACTTATTGTCTATATTATTGCACTCTTTATCTTGATGAGCCTTTTTAATTATGTGTTTCTTAACAAGATGAATCCCGCCATAGATTTTTCAGAATTCAAAGCNCGAATTTCCTCCGGTGAAATCAAACGGGTTGAAATGACAGAATCATATTTTACCGGTTTTACAAGCGCTTCTAAACAGGATACTTCAAGGCGTATTACACGATCCGCTTACGGTCAGTCGCAGGAAAGAGCGTATCGTACAGTATCAATTTACGATCCNGATTTTATCAAGCTGCTGGATGAAAAAAACGTCGCATACGGCGCAGTTTCGCGCGAAGGCAACGCAGTCCTTAGTTTCATTTTTAGCTGGGTATTGCCGATTGCTTTCTTTATATTTATATGGCGTTTTGTTCTTAAGCGTTTAGGAAATTTCGGCGGAAATGTTCTTTCTGTAGGACAAAACCGCGCTGTCATTGTCGCGGAAGGAGACATTGTTACGCGTTTTAGCGATGTAGCCGGAGTTGATGAAGCCAAAGAAGANCTTGTCGAAGTTGTAGATTTCTTAAAGAGTCCCCAAAAGTACAAAGAAATCGGCGGTAAAATACCTAAGGGCGTACTTTTGGTGGGACCGCCCGGAACCGGAAAANCCCTGCTGGCGCGGGCGGTAGCGGGAGAAGCCGGTGTTTCTTTTTTCCGTATGAGCGGCGCGGACTTTGTAGAAATGTTTGTCGGTGTCGGAGCCGCCCGCGTAAGAGATTTATTTAAACAGGCAAGNACCAAAGCGCCCTGTATTATTTTTATTGACGAACTTGACGCTATCGGCAAAAGCAGACTCAACAATATTGCGGGCGGCAATGATGAACGCGAACAGACATTAAACCAGCTCCTTGTTGAAATGGACGGCTTTGACGGTACCAGCGGCCTTATAATACTGGCTGCAACAAACCGCCCTGATGTGCTTGATCCNGCGCTTCTGCGTCCAGGACGTTTTGACAGGCAGGTGCTTGTGGANAAGCCCGATGTAAAAGGCAGGGAAGCGATTTTGAGAATTCATTCAAAGCAGGTATTGAAGGATCCCTCTGTTGATCTTGAAGTTGTCGCCCGCATTACGTCCGGTTTTTCGGGAGCAGACCTTGCCAACATTGTAAACGAAGCTGCGCTTCTTGCGGTAAGAGCAGGGCGGAAAATGGTAACGCAGAAAGATTTTGACGAAGCAATTGAAAAAACCGTTGCCGGTCTGCAGAAAAAGACAAGAGTACTCAAACAAAACGAAAGAAAACTTACAGCGTACCACGAAGCCGGTCATGCGCTGATTGCCGCATTTACACCTAACTCAGACCCCGTTCAGAAAATTTCGATTATTCCGCGCGGTTTTGCGCTTGGCTATACATTGCAGCTGCCTCTGGAAGACCGNTATACAGTTACCAAATCCGATCTTNTGGGACGGATTGATATTCTTTTGGGCGGACGCATAGCGGAAGAAATGATCTCAGGCGAATATTCCACAGGCGCGGCAAGCGATTTAACCAAGGCTACGGACATCGCCCGTAAAATGATCACCGATTACGGAATGAGCGATCGTTTCGCCAATGTTGCGCTGACATCGCGCGGCATGAGCATGACAGGGCAGGAAAGGCAAGAACCTTCTTTTCAGCGTGAATACGCCGAAAGTACTCAGCAGTACATTGATGAGGAAATCGCCCGTATAATTGAATGCGAGTACGCAAAAGCAAAGAAAATACTTTATGAACAGCATAATATTCTTGATAATGTTGCCATGGCGCTTCTGGAAAAAGAAACGCTGGACGAAAAAGAATTTAAAGTATTACTGGGGCTGCCTCCCAATTTTACCGCTATTGAAGTGTAGCAACTTTATTGGTCGTATACTTCACCATGGAGGTGTTGTGCATGGCATCTGATAATAAAATTCTGTTTCTAATTCACGATGGTGAAATACTTTTTAATGACGGTTCGTATTTTTTATACCATAAAGATTGGGCAAAGACTTTGGGTATTGTCGATAATGAGTTTAGTAATACGGTACGCGGGANATGNAAAAAAGTAGACGGGAAATGGCACGCTGATTTTTATTATGATTATGATCGGGAAGACGGACGGTGTGCCGCAGCCGCGCGCAAATTCGCGCCTGTAATTATGAAAACTTGCAAAACCAGCTCTTTGGAAATTTTTTCGGATGAAGAACCGTTCATAATCCGAAAAGAAAAATAACTTTACAGCTGCGAATACTTACATCTGTTCAATATTGTATGTCTATTATCCAGCCTATTCCAAAACCAATGATGAACCTACACCTTTTTTAGCGGCATTTTCTTTGTCACAATTTTTTAATTTCTGTCATTGGACTTACTCGGCATTTCAGCGGCTAAATCAGGACGGGGTTGTTGATTTATTATCCTTTGAGATATACTGCTGTGTCAGCTCGGCTACCATTTTTTGCAGCGAATCGTTAAAATCCTTCACATAGATCATCATATCGTCATTATGCATATTTTCAGGAAGAAAGAATTGGTAAGGTTCAACATTGAACGCTACGGAAAGCTTTGCAAGAGTTCTTACGGATACTCCCTTTTTACAGTTTTCAATATCATTGATAAAGTTGTGGGTAAGACCGGTATTTATGGCAAGCCCCAGTTGAGAAATGTTTTGCAGTGATCTTAAACGTTTTATGTTACTGCTGATCAATTTATAAATATACTGTTCGTTTATTATATTTGCCATTACTTAATATTCATATTTAATATGTTATATACAAATAACAGACNGCGGATAAATTGTCGCTGTTGGATTATATTGAAAAAAAATACGTGTTTTATTAAAAATCACTTAAAGAATTTTAAGAATATTCTTTACCGGCGCGTATCAGGCGGCATTCCGCTCAAGATCAATATTTCAGGACGGTATTCAAAGTGCATGGTATCAAAATACAGCCACTTACCGCCCCAGATAAAACCGTAAGTTTCAAATGCTTTTATNACTGCCGCAGGCGGATGATAACGCTCATTATATGAAATGTTCCACCAATCCGATCTTCTGTTAGATGCCCAAAGCCAGTATGTTTCCTTTCCGCCGTATGACTTCGGAATAATATCAACTGCCAATCCGTATGAATGATAGGAACGCGATTGGGTGTCTGCAATGTTCCGCCAACTCCACCCTTCAAGNGAACTGACGCTGTTTATCCAGCTTTGAACCTGCGGGTTAACTTTTGCGGCGGCAAGAATTTGTTCCTCTACAAGCGAGAGATTTTCAAGAATTAAATAATGNACGGTTACGGATTTACCGAGAAAACGAATNGTTTTTACCCTGTCGTAAGCTTCANTGCGGTTATGCGCCCGCCATAGNTCGTCAAAAAATTGAGGGGAGCGGCGCGGCGGATTTTGATTTCTGTTGTTTGCCATACTGCGATAACGCTCCGCTTCTTCAGCGGTGGGAACTTTCCATACGGGCAATTCCGCTATGTAATTGTAAAAAGGCTGCGGACTGTAATTTGCAGCATTTGGAACCATGTTTTGCGGCANAAGCTTCCCTTCGGCATAATGATACCATGTTCCGCTAAGCAAAACAGCCCAGTCGTTATTACGGTATTCAATTTTATCTATTTGCCGGGGATACGCGCTTGCAAGGGCTCTCATTACCTGCTCCGCTCTTGAAGGTTCAGCATTTGTTTGCTGAATAGCGTTTTGCTGTACAGATGAAATTATGACATTATTTTCAGGTTCAATTTCTTTACTTCCCAGAGCATAAATACTTCCCGCAGTCAGAAAATAAAGAACTAAATAGCTTTTTATTATATTCATTAATACCTTATAAAATGTCTATGAATAATACATTTATTATACTACAATATTAAAATATGGGAAACCTACTTCGGCATGGTATCAATGCATATAAAAAAACTATTAATTTAAATAATGAAATTCAGGCATTAGAGCAAGCCCAGCCGCAGAATGTTAATTCAAAAAAGCATACGCATAAACCAAAAGTTCCAGGTGAATTCTATAAAACAGGCCTGCCTGCCAAAAACCTCAATCAAGATTCTTTGCAAAGTTCTCTGTTAAAAGAAACAATTTCAGAGCAGCCGGAATCAAAATACAGGCGGGNGGCAAAATTCCTTATCCTTATCGGCAGTGAACAAGCCGCTGAAATTCTTGCGGAGCTTGATCCTGAACAGGTTAATGAAATATCCAAAGAAATTGCCCTGACAAAAATTATCAAACCTGAAGAAAGAGATGAAATTTTAGCGGAATTTCATTTACTTTTTTCAAAGCCTTACAGCTTTTCAGGTTCATCACATGGCGGCATTGAAACTGCCAGACGGATACTTTATGCNGCTAAGGGTCCTGAAAAGGGCGAGGCCCTGCTCAATAAGGCCGTTCCGGAATCAAGAGAAAACCTTTTCAGCTTTTTGGAAGAATTTTCTCCGGAACAGATTGTCATGATATTAAAAACCGAAACAGCCCAAACAACAGCCCTTATACTTTCCAGGCTTTCTTCTAAACTTTCCGCAGGAACTATAAGCAAACTTCCCGCAAAGCAAAAGGCTGAAATACTGAGACGTATGGCGCATCAAAGAGAAATTTCTCCTGAAATTCTTGAACAGGTATCTGCGGCATTAAAGGAAAAAGTCAGGAATATTGTCGGCAGCGCTAACTCAATAGAAATAAACGGCATGCAAACCCTTGCCGCAATTTTAAAGCAAGGGGATTATTCTTTCGGCGACAGGATTATCAACGAGCTTGAAAAAGAAAGTCCTGAAGTGGGTAANAATTTAAAAGAAGAACTTTATACACTTGACGATGTTATAAATACCATTGATCGTTCTGTACAGGAAAAACTTAGTACGATGCCAGAACGCGACATTGCGATTTTATTGAANGGCAGGGGACAGGNATTCCGTGAAAAAATACTGTCATGTGTTTCAGCAGGACGAAGGCAGATAATTCGCGAAGAATCCGAAATTCTCGGCGCTGTGTCAAAAAGCGACTGCGACGCGGCCGCCAATGAATTTCTCGCGTGGTTCAGGAAAGCCCGTGAAAGCGGAGAAATAATACTTGANAGCGATAAGGATGTGTTTATATGAGTGATAATGCACATAACGGTAAAACCGTTAAGACAAATTTAAAGAAAGGACAGGTTCTGGAAAGCGGATTTACAGTTCTTGACGTAGTTGATTTAAAAGAACTTAATTCCATCGGAATATGGGCAAAACATGAAAAATGCGGAGTTGAAGTTTTTCATGTTCTCAACGATGACAGCGAAAATCTTTTTTCTTTTACTTTTACAACCGCTCCCCAGGATAATACCGGCGCTCCGCATATTCTGGAACACATAGTTCTTTGCGGCTCAGAGCGTTATCCGCTAAA
>WRGH01000034.1 GCA_009787285.1 Brevinematales bacterium | reverse complement strand
CGACATTGGGTATAACTGTATAGCGTTGTTGACTGATTTTTTGTAATTTTCCAGAGAAGACTGGTTTATACGCGCGAGAGCCCTCCTGCGTTTTAGGACAGAAAGCCACGATTCCACGCCTATTGCCTTTTTTTCAAGTTTGTCGAGTTCGCGGTTCATGCGTTCAAAATCCCTGTCCGCGCCTGTATCACTGAATTGAGTGTCGTATTCGCGCAGGCTCCTGCTGAAATTGTCCTGTATGCGCGTTGTTTTATCCGCGTTTCTTTCCGCAAGATAAAAAAACGCCAATGCGCCGGAGCTTAAAATAAAAAATATTAATACCGAGACAAGCGTTATGCGTAATGTCCTGCGGTCTTTGATTCCGGTTATATTTGGCAGGCGCATGTTTCTTCCGGCTTAAGAAGGGTTTTGCGGATACTGTCAAGAACTCCGTTAATAAATTTGTATGAATCGTCAGTGCCGAATTCCCTGCTAATCCCGATAGCTTCATCAATTACTATGGATGCGGGAATATCTTTTTGAAACATTAGTGAATAAATTGACATTCTAAGGACGGCAAGATCAACACGATTTAACCGTGAGATATCCCAATTTTCAAGGTGGTTTTTTATCATCTTGTCGATATTATCGATATTTTCGATTGTACCGGCGGTTATGACTCTTGAAAAAACAGCCGTTCCTTCGTCAAGTGAAATACGCTTTTGTTCTTCAAGCCATGCGAAACTGACAAGTTCCTCTACAGGGACGCGGTTTGATTCCCAAAAGTAGAGAGCCTGGAATGCAAGAATACGCCCCTTTCGCCTGGAAGCCATTAGTTTACCAATTCAGATTATTTTCATAAATCTGAAAAGACTTACCTGATCTTAATTCTGAGGCTATTTCCTGGCTGGCCTGCGCGTAAGCATTCTGCTGCCGCTGATTGAGCATTCTTTGGCCGATAAAGTCCCTTACCGTAGCTTTTGATCCAAGCTGAAAAACATCATCCAGTTCCAGAATTTTTTGCGAATAGTTTTCTGTTACTTTTATTATCTGAAATCCCTGTTTGCCTTCAATTAGCTGTGAAACTTGTCCCTGACGCAAAGAAAACGCGGTATTCATAAATTCCTGGCCGACGAGTTCTCTTGCTTCTTGATTCCTCGGAAGATATCCTGCGTCTCCTGCCATATAGCCTGAATTTGGAGTTACGCTGCGCGCCGACACTTCGTCAAATTTGGAAGGATTTGACCCGATTTCCTTTATTAAATTATTGCCGAGTTCCCTGGCTTTATTGCGGGAAGTCGTGTCAGGACCGTACGGAATCTGTATCATTGAAAAACGCACAGTTTCAGGGCGTAAAAGCTCGCTTCTCAGCACATTATATTCGGACAGGATTTCCTGTTCTGTAGGCATCTTGATTGAATTTAACAAATCGCCTTTTTTTGCCATCATGTATTTTTGAATTATTAATGTTTTGCGGATCTGATCTCTGTAAGCCTGTAGTTCCATGTTAAATTCATTCTTTAAAGCCTGGGCAAATTCCGCGTCTGTCGGCTGACGTCCTATATTCTGCGCCAGAGCGACTCTTAGCTGCTGCAGTTGCTGATTTACCTCATTATCACTGACAATAATTTTGTCACGCTCGGCAGCTTGGATAACCAGACGCTCGTTGATCATTCCCTCAAGCACCTGCAAACGCTGACTTTTGTTTAATTGTACTCTTGCTGCCTTTTCCATCAATTCCACTTCAGTGCGGAGCTGTCCGACAGTTATCGGTTCGCTTCTAATCAGGTTAACAATGGCGACAGTTTGTAAACCTGACTGGGAAAAACCGGAAACCGCTGTTAATACGGCTAAAATTATAAAAAATACTGCTTTTTTCATAAACTTCCTTATATTTAAAATATAACACAATATAAACAAAATGTAATGATAAAGGTTAAAAGCAGCTTGAATTTTTAAAGATTTTTCTTAGCTTAATACTGCCCGAATCCGCCTTACTCCCGCCGATGAAGATTGTTCTTTTTGTATTTGAAATTTGCCTAAATTCCCTGTTTTTTCGACGTGCGGTCCGCCGCAGACCTCTTTTGAAAAATAGTCAGTTGTCGAATTTCCTACAGTATAAACTTTTACCTGCGATTCGTATTTTTCCCCGAACAGCGCAATTGCTCCCGAAGATACGGCTTCTTCAAGGTTCATTGTTTCCATAAAGACAGTAAGGTTTTTTTCTATCTGTTGATTTACAATTTCCTCGACTTTTTTAATTTGTTCTTCCGTCATCGGCGCATCATGGGAAAAATCGAATCTGAGCCGTTCCGCCGTAATGTTACTGCCTTTTTGACCGACNTGCTGTCCCAAAATCATCCTGAGAGCCTGATGCAGAAGATGGGTCGCTGTGTGGTACTTTACCGCCATTTCCCCTTGATCGCCGAGACCNCCCTTGAATGCCTGACCGCTCTGAGAACGGGATAATTCCTGATGTTTTTTGAAGGCTTCGTCAAATTCTTCCCTGTTTATCTTCATTCCGTGTTCGGCGGCAAGCTCCTCTGAAAGCTCTATTGGAAAACCGTAAGTATCGTAAAGTTTAAACGCAAGCCGTCCGGACATGATTTTTCTTGGGTCTTTTAACAGATTCGGCAGGAGTTTTTCAAATTCATGTTCGCCTTTTTGCAGGGTTTCCATGAATTTTTCCTGTTCTTTTCTTAGTTCGCCCATTAAAAAAGCNCTATTTTTCTCAAGTTCGGGGTAGGCAGCCCCNGAAAGCTCCACAACAACTGCNGCAATTCCGGAAAGTTCTATTCCTTCGCCAGAAATTTTCCGTCCGTGNCGTACNGCGCGGCGGATTAGACGGCGTAATACGTAGCCTGCCCCCACATTTGAGGNAGTTACCGCCTTTGGATCGCCTAAAATAAAGACTGACGAGCGTATATGATCGGCAATAATCCTGATTGACTTATCTTTTTCGTTGTCCGTCCCGTATTTACAGCCGCAAACTGCTTCAATTGCCGCTATTATTGGTGTAAAAATATCCGTATCGTAAACGCTTGTTTTTCCGTTAAGTACGGTTATGGTTCTTTCTATACCCATGCCCGTATCAACGCATTTTCGTTCAAGCGGTTCGTATTCGCCGGCGGCATTTTTATTGTACTGCATAAACACGTCATTCCANATTTCAAGCCATTTTCCGCAGGAACAACCTGGCTTGCAGTCATGACTGCAAGGCGCGTCTCCAGTGTAATAAAACATTTCGGTATCGGGACCGCAAGGNCCTGTGGTTCCCGCAGGTCCCCACCAGTTATCTTCCCTCGGTAAATAGGCAATGCGGTTTTCAGGAATTCCTTGTTTTTTCCATAATGCAGCCGATTCTTCATCACGGGGCACGTTTGTATCTCCCTGAAAGACCGTAACCCCCAATTTTTCAAGAGGAATATTAAGCCATTGGGGCGAAGTGAGAAATTCAAAACTCATCCCGANAGCCCCTTCTTTGAAATAGTCTCCAAGCGACCAGTTGCCGAGCATTTCAAAAAAAGTCAGGTGGCTGAAATCGCCGACACTGTCGATATCTCCTGTACGGATACATTTTTGGTAATCCACAAGCCTTTTGCCCGCCGGATGTTCTTCTCCCAGAAGATAGGGAACCAGCGGATGCATTCCCGCAGTGGTAAAAAGTACCGTAGGATCGTTTTCCGGCAGAAGCGATTTGCCCTGTATTTGAGAATGACCTTTGGAAACAAAGAAATCTATGTATTTTTTACGAAGTTCATCGGCATTCATATAGTAATATTAGCAAAAATAAATCATGTTTACAACGGTAAAGAAAAACTCATTATTTATTTCAATTTCATGTGTTTTTAAATACCTGTTGATTAAAAACACGAAATGTCATAAAATAACAAAAAAGAGGGAGTTATGGCAGCGGAAGATTTAATGGATAAAGTATTTTCTTTATTCAGCGGCGACGGTTTGACTGATGAAAAGCAAAATATGCTTAGAGGTATTGCAAAAGAGCTTAATCAGAACAAATATGTCAAGTTTTTCAGAATTAGGAGTGAAGAAGTTGATCCGTCGTTTTCATCTTTGTTATTTTCGATATATAAGACAATATATCCGATAAAAGAATTCTACAAGGACGAGAATAAACTTACCAAGCTAAAATCATTAGTCGTTGAATCATGTATTGACAATAACATTAAGGAAACTATCCACCAGCTTGATCCGGCTACCCTTGATATGAAAGCAAAAACAAAGACNCCTGAAGAACTTATTAGCGAAATACAGGCGAATGTCGAACTGCTTACCACCCAGTTTAGCGCTGATCGTATAAATACCGCCAACCATCGTTATGAGTTAGCGAGTCTTCTTGGACTGTTTGTTAATTTTAATTTTGCAGGTTTTTTTAAAAAATTTGATCCCCATTTTGCCGATGGAAGTTTTATTATTGAACCGAAATTTCCTGCAATCAAGACAATATTAATCATTGATCAAATCGGAGAATTCCTTTCTGTTACTCAGGCTATAAAACCTGAAGATGACTGGTACAGNCTTATTAGCCTTTTAAAAGCATGTGAAGGACATGACCTTGTTATTCCTGAACAATTTAATACGATGATCAAGACAATNAGGGAAATACACGCTTCAAAAATCCTGGAATTGATGGTGCAGTACACTTTAAGAAACCCTGTATGGCANTATAAAAACACGATTATCCATGAAACAATCGGTGAAGAATGGCTGGCTGCCAATAAAACGGAAGCTTCAGCATATATTTCAAAAATCAACAATGCCAGGAAGAACAGCCAGATAAAAGCGTTAACCGGTGAGATTTTTGAATCTTCTGACCTTACAAGACTGGAAAACTATATTGTACAAATCAGTGAAACATACCGGAGAAGAAAGGTTGATTACTATATGTATGCCGAAGGGTTGAATTACTTAAAAGCGTTTTTGGACGATTATGTTGATAAAGAAATAAAGGAAGTCTGCGATATCCTGCTTATACGCGGTCAATGGACAAACAACCAAATGTCAATGGAAATGAGCGAAGCTTTGCACAGTCTCATTGATGAATTGGAGCTTATTATAAGGCTTGATGCTGAATTGTCCGAAGACGGTCCTGACGGTTCCCGTTTACGCGCGGCATTGCTCAGGCTTGACCGTGATCCTACGCAGGCTCGTTACATTAACAGTATTATAGGAAAGGTAAATAACGAAGCCCAGGATATAATCAACGAGGCGGCGCAGTCGTTGATAGTTATAGGAAAGCACATGAAAAACCTTATTGAAGATATCAAGAAAAAGCATCCTGAATTGCTCATTAACTGGAGAGAATTAAATTCTGCTTCAAAGGAGCCTCTTGCTCAAAGAATGGTAACGGATTTTAAAAGGATACATTATTTTATCCAGCTTATGCATCTTTGTACTCAGGTATAACCGGTCGAGAAATACCGGTATTTTTCGGTAAATTGTTGATTTTGCTACTAGCAAAAAACAATAAGCTGTTGTAATATATTTTAATGCTTCAGGGTTAATGCCTGAGCGCTTTATTTTCTGCAAAAAGAGGATGATATGGAAATTCAGGTTCAGGAACTTATTGATAAAATAAAAAAGGACGGCATCAATACCGCATCGGAAGAGGCATCGCGGATAAAGACGGAGGCTGAAGCAGAAGCGCGGCGGATTGTTGATGTGGCCAAAAAAGAGGCGGAAAATGTAATCAGCCGAGGTAAACAGGATGCCGAGCGTTTTGAAAAAGCGGGAATGGCCGCTTTAGAACAGGCTTCGCGTAATCTTGTACTGGCATTTAAAGATGAAGTCCAGGCTTTATTAAAGAAAATTGTAAGTACGCAAGTTGCCGCGCAATACGGCGATGATGTTTTAAAGAATACGCTACCAGGTCTGCTCAAATCATGGGCGGAAAAAAACTCAGGCGATCTTGCCGTGGTTCTGCCGGAAGACGCATTATCAAGGCTTCAGTCTTTCTTTACAGAAAAACTTTCCAACGAACTTAATAAAGGCGTAGAATTAAGATCCAGCCGGAAATTAGCTTCCGGTTTTCGCATTTCCAATAAAGACGGTTCCGCTTATTACGATTTTTCGGCGGACGCTGTCGTTGAAATGCTTTCAGCGTATTTAAACCCTAAATTAGCTGAAATAATGAGAAGTTCAACTAAAGGAATTTAACAGTGAGTTTTTATTACCTCATGGCTCAACTTCCTGTACTCATATATGATCAGAAAATGCCGATGTCTTCAGAGGAATTTAAAGCGCTTGCCCTATCCGTTTTGGATGAAAANGATTCAAACTTGTTTATTCATCTTTCGCTTGATCCTGACCCATGTAGTAAAGAAGAGCCGGCTTATAAAGAAACAGCCCTTGCTACAGGCTGTGATTTTATAGACAATTGGCGGGTATGGGAACGTACGTTCAGGCTTAATCTTTCCAAACACCGCGCTCATCATTTGAAAAGGGAAGTTTCGTCTATCGAACCGCCTGTTATGCCGGCAGAAGCGGCTGCGGCCGCATCTAGAGCTGTTTCAGGCGATAACTCTCCGCTTGAATCGGAGATTCTAATTGATAAGGCGCGCTGGAACGCTATCAGCGAGTTTGCAGGCATTGAATACTTCAATGTTGGCAGTGTCTTTGCCTATTATTTAAAACTTTTATTGATGGAACGCAGAGCGTCATTCAATAATGAAAAGGGAATTTCTGAATATAAATCGTTATACGCTTCCATTCTTGGAAAAGCGCAGCAATCTCCGGGAGAAACTAAATGATCGGAACAAAAGGAACAGTAGTCGCCGTTAACGGCAATATGGTGAGCGTTCGTTTTGATGGAATTGTTTCCATGAACGAAGTCGGCTATGTAAAAGTTGCAGATAAACGGCTAAAAAGTGAAGTTATCAGGATTCGCGGCGAAATAAGCCAGTTGCAGGTCTTTGAAATCACCAAAGGTATAACCATTGGCGATGAAGTGGAATTCACGGGCGGAATGTTGTCTGTAGAATTGGGACCCGGTCTTTTGGGACAAGTTTATGACGGTCTTCAAAACCCGCTTCCTCAGCTTGCGCAGGCGGCAGGTTACTTCCTTGAACGGGGCGTTTACTTGGATGCTCTTTCAACCGAAAAAAGCTGGCAGTTCACGCCTAAAGCTAAAGCCGGCGATAGAGTAGAGCGCGCCGATACTTTGGGCACAGTTCCCGAAGGTTCATTTACCCACAGAATAATGGTTCCGTTTAATATGTACGGAACTTTTACAGTTTCATGGATAAAACCTGAAGGATCATATAGAATCCGCGATACCATTGCGGAACTCGCAGACGAACAAGGCAATAAAATTCCTGTAACGCTGAGNTTCCACTGGCCTGTAAAAAGAGCAATAGACTGTTACGAAGAGAGGCTTAAACCTACAGAACCAATGGTTACGCGCGTACGCTTAATTGACACTTTTTTCCCTGTAGCGCGCGGCGGCACGTACTGTATTCCCGGTCCGTTCGGCGCGGGAAAGACAGTTCTTCAGCAGATAACAAGCCGTTTTGCCGATGTTGACATTGTAATTGTAGCCGCGTGCGGCGAGCGCGCCGGAGAGGTAGTTGAAACATTAAAAGAATTCCCCGAATTGAAAGATGAAAGAACAGGCCGTTCCCTAATGGAAAGGACAATCATTATTTGTAATACATCGTCCATGCCGGTTGCNGCCCGCGAAGCGTCGGTTTACACCGCCGTTACACTTGCAGAGTATTACAGGCAAATGGGGCTTAACGTTCTCCTTCTTGCCGATTCNACAAGCCGCTGGGCGCAGGCAATGCGCGAAATGTCAGGGCGTCTTGANGAAATCCCGGGTGAAGAAGCATTCCCCGCATANATGGANTCCACAATCGCCAGTTTCTATGAAAGAGCCGGTATTGTAAGGCTCAAGGACGGAAGTCTTGGTTCCGTAACAATCGGCGGTACTGTAAGCCCCGCCGGCGGTAACTTTGAAGAACCTGTAACACAGGCGACATTGAAAGTTGTCGGCGCATTCCACGGGCTTTCGCGCGAAAGATCCGATGCGCGCAAGTTCCCCGCGATTCATCCGTTGGATTCTTGGTCAAAGTACAAGGGAATAATTGACGGCGAAAAAGTAGGTTACGCGCACAATTTTATGCGCCGCGGTTCTGAAGTTGAACAGATGATGAAAGTAGTAGGCGAGGAAGGAACAAGTATTGATGACTTTGTTATTTATCTAAAAGGCGAACTTATTGACTCTGTTTACTTCCAGCAAAACTCATTTGACGCGGTAGACGCCGCTGTAAAACCTGAACGGCAAATTTTTATGTTTTCCAAACTGATTGGCGTATTGGCAGCCGTCTTTGAATTTCAGGACAAGAACGAAGCGAGGTCGTGGTTTAACAGGCTCAGACAGAAATTCCTGGATTACAACGGTTCGGAATGGAAGAGCGAACGTTTTGAAAAACTGGAAGCGGAAATCGCGAAAGCCCTGAGTGAACAGTCAAAAGGCATTGATAAAGCTGCCGAAAAATACCTTGCATAGCGCAAAGAGGTTAATATGAACAAAGTATACAGCAAAATTGAATCGATAACGGGAAGCGTTATTACTGTAAAGGCTGACGGAATCCGTTACGGTGACCTTGCCGAAGTAGATACAGTATTCGGCACCTCGCTTGCCGAAGTAAACCGTCTGCAGGGTGATACTGTCGCGCTGCAGGTATTCGCCGGCGGACGCGGTATCTCAACGGGCGATACAGTCCGTTTTCTCGGACGCCCGATGCAGGTTCCTTTTTCAGAAAACCTGATGGGCAGGGTATTCTCAGGTTCAGGCAAACCGCGCGACAAAGGCCCCGAGTTAAGCGAAAACATGATACCAATCGGCGGTCCGTCGGTTAATCCTTCTCAGCGCATCATACCGCGAAAGATGATCCGTACAGGTATTCCCATGATAGATCTTTTTAATACTCTTGTCGTATCGCAGAAACTGCCGATTTTCTCTGTTTCGGGAGAACCGTATAACGAACTGCTTGCGCGTATCGCCATGCAGGCTGAAGTTGATGTAATTGTTCTTGGAGGAATGGGACTTAAATATGACAACTATCTTTATTTTAAAGATACGCTGGAAAACGGCGGAGCGTTGGCGCGTACCGTAATGTTTATTCACACCGCAAGCGACCCGACTGTAGAGTGTCTTATGATACCTGATATGTCCCTGGCTGTCGCCGAGCAGTTTGCACTGCAGGGCAAGGACGTGCTTGTGCTTCTTACTGATATGACAAACTTTGCCGATGCCATGAAGGAAATCTCGATTATTCAGGAACAGGTTCCTTCAAACCGCGGCTATCCCGGAGACCTTTACAGCCAGCTTGCAAGCCGTTATGAAAAAGCCGTAGACTTTGAGACCGCCGGATCAATTACAGTTCTCGGAGTTACAACAATGCCCGGTGACGATGTTACCCACCCTGTGCCTGATAATACCGGATATATNACAGAAGGCCAGTATTATCTTAAAAACGGNCGCATAGAACCGTTCGGTTCCCTTTCCCGTCTAAAACAGCAGGTTAACGGAAAAACCCGNGAAGACCACCGCGCTATTATGGACGGTATGATAAAACTGTATTCCGCCTTCCGAGACACTATGGAAAAAAAGGCAATGGGCTTTATCATGACTAACTGGGATGAAAAACTTTTGAAATACGGATACCAGTTTGAATCCAAGATGATGGATCTTTCCGTCAATATACCGCTGGAAAAAGCGCTTGATCTTGGCTGGGAGATTTTAGCTGACTGTTTCAATCCNGANGAAACCGGTTTAAGAACAGAACTTATATCCAAATTCTGGCCGAAGAAAGATTAGGGCAGGGAAGGACCGGGCATGGCAAAGATTAAGCTCACTAAAAANGAGCTAAAAAAACAAAAAGATTCACTTAAAATGTACAGGCGTTATTTGCCGACGCTTATGCTGAAAAAACAGCAGCTGCAGAGAGAAATAAGGCTCACCGATTTACGGTTAAACGAACTGTATGCAGCCAGAGATAAACTTGATGAATCTTTTAAACCATGGATTGCGGTTTTCGGTGAGACAGGATTTTTCACGGATAATACTTTAAAAATTGTTAATTTTAGAACGGGACACGGAAACATTGCCGGCGTTTCGATTCCGGTATTTGAAGGCGCGGATTTTGAAATCGCAAAATACGATCTTGCGCGTACTCCTGCATGGCTGGATAAGGCAATAGATGTGATGAAGCAGACCCTCCTGCTTGATCTTGAAGCGCAGATTGTCGGAGAACAGCGCAGAAGACTTGATCGCGAATTGCGTATAACTACTCAGCGTGTAAATCTTTTTGAAAAAGTAAAAATACCTGAAGCAAGAGGAAATATTAAAAAAATTCAGGTTTACCTAGGTGATCAGCAAACCGCNTCTGTTGTGCGCGGNAAAATCGCCAAAGGCGGAACAGGGAAGGCGGCTATATGATAGTACCCATGAAAAAAGTTTGCCTTATGATACAGGGAAAATCCCAGAATGAAGCTTTGTTAAAGTTACGTGAAGTTGGGGTAGTGCATCTTGAAAAAAAAGTTCTTCCCGACAGTGTTTCAAAATCAGTTGAGCGTAAAAATAAAATTGAAACNGCAATGGGACTGTTAAATGAAGTAAAAAAATCAAAAAAGAAGGCTGAAAATAGCGGTAAGGAAACGCGCTCAGTCTTTAAATGCCGCAGGATAACAGATATTGCTGGAACTGAAGATAAGCAGCCGTATTCGCTGGATGCTGTAAGAGCTTCTACAAGACCGTATCTTCCTGATTTGATAATGGGTATAGCAAAAGAGCGAAAGAGTCTGCAGGAAAGAACTGCCTATCTTGTACGTGAAATTACGCGTGTTGGTCCGTGGGGAGATTTTTCTCCTGAATCCGTAAAGGAAATGGAATCTTTGGGGCTGCCTGTTTTTCTATATGAACTGACACATGATGTTTTTTCCGCCATTGATAAGGATGTCCGATTTATCAAAATAAGCGAAAATAAAACAACTGTTCGCATTTTAGTATTGGATAAGGAATTGCCTGATGTTATTCCGTTTACTCTGCCGGAAAAATCACTTTCTGCTCTTTTAAGCGAAATTGATGATATTAAACTTTGCATTGAAGAACTTAACGTTAAATTGGCAGGTTTTTCCGATCGCCTTCCGGTTCTAAAAAAAGAAATGTTAGTTACAGAACAGGAAATCGAATTTGACAATGCTGCGGCATCTATGGAAAAAGTTGACGGTATAGCTTCTAGCGCTGAACTTTTATACTTGACTGGTTATGTTCCAAAAGACGAGATTGACAGCCTTAGAAAAGCTGCAAGTGATAACAGCTGGGCTTTTTCAACAGATGACCCTGCGGAAACTGATAATGACGTTCCGACAAAACTAAAAAACAACAAATTTGTTAGTCTGTTAAATCCAATCACCGGTTTTCTTGGAATTGTGCCGGGTTACCGTGAAACGGATATATCGCCGTGGTTTCTTTTATTCTTCTGTATTTTCTTTGGCATGCTCTTTGGGGATGCGGCGTACGGTCTTATCATTTCCTTTATCGCCTTGTTTGGTATTTTAAAAACAGCGAGAAAAGGCGTACCGCAGGCTTTGCAGATGCTGTTGTTACTGGGTGTTTTTAACACAGCATGGGGTGTGCTTACCTGTACATGGTTTGGCGTTGACGTAGAAAAAGTCCCGAAAGTTTTAAAGGACATTTCCTTTTCATTATTCTCAACTGCCAAAACGGATGAAAAGCTTGTAAGTCAGAACCTTCAAATTTTCTGTTTTTCTCTGGGGCTTTTACAGTTAACAATTGCTCACATAAAAGGATTTTTCAAGAACATCAGATCTCTAAAACTTTTCGCCGATCTTGGATCTATCGCGATGCTTTGGGGAATGTACAATGTAGTGCTTTTCCTTGTCGCAAGCAATGATACGCGCTCTATACCATTACTGCCGATTTCAATCTATCTTCTTGGCGGCGGATTTGTATTAACTTTTATTTTTGCTTCTTATAATGGGAGCGTAGGGAAGTCCGTATTGGAAAGCTGTAAAAATATAATTTCTGT
>WRGH01000033.1 GCA_009787285.1 Brevinematales bacterium | reverse complement strand
GACCTTAAAAAAAAAATTGACAATCCAAAAGAATTTTTCGGATTTTCACTGGTTATTTGCGATAATGTGCTAAATAATCCGGATCCGCTTTGCCGTTTTCTNGCGAATTATAACGGGGTTTTTATTAACGGCAATTCAGCAAAAAATTTTGTACCGTATGCGATTTTTGAAAAACCTTCCGAATGGCTTGGAAGAACAAACAGGCGTAAATACGGATGCGGGAATTATTACAGAATAAAAAAGCTTAAGAGATTTGGAAATTCAGCAAATAACGATTTGGAATTACAAAATGAAATAGCTGGGATTTTTGAAACAGGAAAAAATGTTCTTGTTATCGGATATCAGTATTCACAATTACACAGCGGTTTATTTATGTTTTGCAAAAAATCGGGAAATTTTCCGCCGTTAGATATCTGTTTTGGGAGNGTCGGGCTCGGCGCGCTTGTTGATATATGGTCATTTGAAATACGTTCTCTTTCCGGCAGATCGGGAGAAAAACCGACAGAAGAAATTGACAAACTCTGGGAATTGCTGTTTCGCGAGCGTATCCGCGACGAAGTATCTGATTATATTATGCGTTGTATAAAACGTTTTTTAAAACTGGTTATTGAATTTTATTTAGACGCCGCAAAAAAAATGAATAGAACTCCCGTCCTTGCGCTGGAAAATATACATTTGGCAGAAAGAAAAACCGCAAAAGTATTGATTGAAACGTTATCTGAAATCGGTCAGAAAGACAAAGAGAATCTGATTATACTTGGAACTGGAGAAAGCGAAATAGAACAGAATAATTTAAGCCATTGGGGAACTGTTTTTAGCAAAATAATTAGAATTAAATATAAGAAACAAACCCCCGTATATCCTAAACTTTCAACGGAACTTTGGGAAATNTTATATGCAGTTTCGCTTCTTAACAGGTATTTTCCGCCTGAACTGTTTTTGAGACTCTGTGAAGAAGATGAAAAAAACCCCATTATGATAAAAAGAGCTCTTTCAATTCTACGGTCATTGGGNATAATTGACAANCTTCGCGAACCGCGTCCTGTAACGAAGCACTTAGAGGAACATGCGCGCAAAGCGCTTGGCGAAAGCTCAGTTAAAATAAAAGAGTTTGTNCGCGGAAGNCTTTTAAGCTGGGCAGGCAGACGGAACATAAACCCTTGCTTCCGCCTGTTAACAATAATTGACGCTCTGGAAACTCAGCAAAACGGAGAATTTGACGATCTCCTGCTTTTAAAATCTTTTTTGTCTGACATAATAAACGATACAACTTCCGGAATTGAAAACTCCATGGCTAACGGGATGTTTGAAAAACTTGTTAAGGAAAAAGCGCCTGCAATACGCTGCATTTTTTATACGTCAAAAGCGCTTCTATCAGGAAATGAAGAAGATATTGAAAAAACATTTATTGACATTTCTACGGAAAAAATAAATGAATTTAGCTCTCTGTATTTAAAAGCGCAAATACTTGTCAACATCGGAGCATGGTATTTGGGACGCCATAATAGNAATGAAGCGGCAAAAAAAATTAAAGAGGCAATTTTGCTTGGGCAGAACAGGAATACTTTTTGTCTTGCCCATGCTTANAGAATTTTTTCCCTTGTCTGTCTTTCAAAACAACAAACTATTGAAGCGATTGAATATCTGCAATTTGCTCTTTCCAATGCGGAAAAAACGGATAATTACAATGAATTGGCAATATCCGCTTATTACGCCGCGGCGACTCAATTTTTATACGGCGATGTTTATAATGCCAAAAAACTTGCGCGTAAATCCGTAGAGCAGTCGCTTGGCGCAGGCCGCGCGGAATGGGCTGATCGTTCAAGGTTTTTGGAAGGCAGNATAGAATTCGAACTTGGCAACCTTAAAGAAGCGTTTGAAATTTTACAGTCCCTGCGAAACGACCCGTATGGAAACAAAACTGATGAAAAGGACAGCCTTTTGGCGGCATGGATTTACCGCTGTCAAATATATTTAAATGATCCGAATATCCCGAAACCTCAGCCTGCCAATCATGATGCGGACATATTTGAAATGGAAGCGGCTTTTATGGCAGGNGATTACGGAAAGGCGTTTGAGTTATCAAATTCGTTCAATAATCCGTTTTTGAAGGAGAATTTTCTTTATACCGAGCAGGCTGACTGGCGCAGCGGTTTTGCCCAATGCGAGCATCTTTATTTTACTCACGGTGAAATTCAGGACAGGATGAAGGGTCTGTTTTTGTCTCTTTCGCTGAGCCGTTTACCCGGTAATAGGCATGACGAAGGCCTTCAGCACATTCAGCAGATACTGCGTGACGAAAAGTTATGCGAAATGGATCCGTGTGACGCTTTTTATTTTTATGCAAAATATCTTATTCTTGAACAAACAGAAACAAGTCCTGTAGATAAAAGCACGGCCGTCAGTATTGCATTCAAACGCCTTCAACGCCGCGCCAGCCGTATTGATGATGTTGAAACCTGCCGTCAATACCTTAATGTACCGCGCTGGAACCGCGAGTTAAGCCTTGTTGCCAAAGAATATAAATTAATTTAGAGAAGCCCCCAAATAATATTAAAAATATCAACAATTCTATTGACTTTTTTTAGCATTTTTAATAGTGTTTTTTAATATAGCCGCAGGCTTTAGCATACGGCGATTATGGCGGCTTAGCTCAGTTGGTAGAGCAAACGGCTCATATCCGTTAGGTCATAGGTCCGAGTCCTATAGCCGCTATCTTTTAAATTAAGCCTTAAAATCATAAAGATTTTGAGACAGCATATAATGCTTTTTTAACGGAAGTTGTTCGGAAACATCGTATCATTACGCAGTTTCCGAACAACTCTAATAAATATAATCAATGCCTTGCATAATAAGGGTTTTTATTTCAGTGTTTTACTGTCTGTTATTCTTTTTTTTATCTTTATTCCAGCCGCAGAATTGTTTTTCTCAGAGTGAAAAATGGGATAATTATAGTACAAGAGAAACGGGTACAATTATAAAAGACGGACTCACCGCAAGCGGTGAAACATTATTATACAACGGAGTAATTTTTTTATTTAACGGGTTTGTTACAAAAACAAAATGGGCATTTGCCACGCCNGAATCGATAAAAGGTAATTTAACTACTCCTTGGGAATGGGAAGAAGTGGACGGCTTTTTTGTAAATCAACTGGGACATCCGTATCAAGGNCAATATTATTTCAGCGCGGGCAGGGTTAATAATTTCAATTTTTATGAA
The DNA here is from genome assembly GCA_009787285.1 of Brevinematales bacterium. Lineage (GTDB taxonomy): Bacteria > Spirochaetota > Spirochaetia > Treponematales > Breznakiellaceae > WQXQ01. The sequence continues at coordinate 8,983 of WRGH01000033.1, read as the reverse complement.
TCCGCTTTTTTCAGCGCTATAGGCAGTTTAACATGGGAAATATTCGGGGAAAGCAAACATGCCGGTATGAATGATTTTGTTACAACCGTTACAGGTTCAATGACTATGGGTGAAATACTGTTCAGGCTGTATATCGAAGCGTGCAATGCGGGGGTTCCCGCGCCGTTGGCATTTCTCATTAATCCTGCGGCCGGTTTTCACAGGCTTGTATCAGGCTGGAAACCGCCAAAAACTAGAAGCAATATTTATCAATTCGAGGCTTATTTAGGCGCAGGATATTCCGGTATAAGTTATGCGGCGCAGGATATTCAAAATGAGCTTTATTCTTTTAATGGATTTTCCGGCAATATCGGCACGAATATTATTTACGGAGATCCTTTTAATCAGGAAACAAAAATACCTTACAGACATTTTGAATTTGCCGCCTTCTTCGGCTTAAATCCGTCCAACTATAAAGAAATCCGAGTTAATTCAGACGGATACCTGTTTTCTTTTTCTCCTGTTTATTCCTCAAAAAATAAAATGAGCACCGGACTTACGCTGCATATGGATTTTGTTTCCATGGGTAAATCAGGCATTGTCGATTCAACTATTGATCAGTACAGCAATGCAGTTGACTGGACATTAAAATACAAACATTTATTCACCGAGAATACGGCTTTACAGTTAAAAAGCCACGCAGGTTTTACATTTCTTGGAGTGTCAAATTATTATTTACCTTCGGGAGTGTCTCACCCGTATTCGCCCGAAAAAACAATTTACGAGATAAAAAATTATGGTTATGGCTTAAATATTAAAAACTATCTGATTTTTGATATAGGGAAAACAGGCAAGATTGAAATAAGCGATTTTCATTATTTAATATGGACATATCCCGGGCTTACATCACTGTCAAAAGGTTTTGTTTACTGGCATTTTACGGATATTGCCTATTCCCAATTTATAACGGAAAAAATTTCTTTGGGAGTTAAGTGGTTATTTGCAGGAGAAAACGGAACCTTCAGCGGTTATCCTTATACAAAGAAAAAGAACAATTCTATAAGAATGAATGTTTCATATCATCTATAAAATTACACTTGTATAAAAACGCTGTAATATTTATAGTATAACGCATACCGGAGGGTAGGATAGTGGCTATTCCGCCTGGTTTGGGACCAGGATGTCGGGGGTTCAAATCCCCCCTCTCCGAGAAATTCTATTTTACCTAAATAATAATTTTTTATTTCAAAGATATTATTAAAGACTGACAAACTGGGGGATTTGAACCGAAGCGTTCCTGTAAAAAATACAAGGCGAAAGCCTTGCTAGAATAAATCCGGCGCAGGACGCGCCGGGGAACGCTAGGCGGGGGTGGAGGGCGATGACAGGATGTCAGCGCTCGGAACCCCAAATCCCCCCTCTCCGAGAAATTTACCAGGGCATTACGGAATTTAGATATTCAATAACATTAAGTCCGTCCGCTGCGCCTGAAACAGGCTTCCTTTGCGGATCGCGGGCACAGGACACTGCATCCTTCAGCATATTAGCGAAATAACCTGTTGGACCTGAAAAAACATCGTCGGTTTTTTTCAGAGAACGGAATTTTTCAGCATACGGACTTGGAATGCTTTCCCAAACTTCAAAAATTCCGTTACCGATACGCAGCCTTCCTTTTTCGCACGAAAACTCAATTTCAAAAACTAAATGATCCCGCCCTGCGCCAATTTCCATTATTACCGGTACAGGAGATTTTTCNTTTTGAATTGTTCCTTCAAGCCATACGGTTCCGCCGCGTGATGAAAGTTTTGCTCCCCACCGCCGCTTGTGTTTTAATTTAGCTCCGCATAGAAACATTATTGCGTCTGCAAGGTGGGTTCCGTCGTGCCATAACTGATCCAGAAGGCGCGCGGTTTTTCCCATGTAGAGGCAGGAGCGTACGCTCAAAATATTTCCCAGTTTTTTTTCGTCCAAAACGGCTTTGGCGCTTAAATAGTCAAGTGAATAACGGCGTTCGTGGTTTGTGATAATGACTATTCCGCTTTGTTTTTCAAGATTGACGATTTTTCTCGCGTCCCTGATATTGTCCGCAAGCGGTTTTTCGCAGATAATAACCGGAACATTATGTGAAACGGCAAGCCGGCAGTAACGGTAGTGGCTGTCAGGATGTGTCGCTATACAAAGAATCTGAGGTTTATGGATACTGAGCATTTCTTCAGCGTCCCTGTATACCGGAACAGGCTCTTTTCCTTTCCATTTTTCTGAAAACAGACGGCGGCGTTCTTCATCAATGTCGCAGCCTGCTGTAAGAATGCAATCTTCATTTGAAACAATTGCGCCCGCATGTGTGCATGGTTTTTCACGGAGACTGTCTTCTTCCAGCAGGGATGCAATGCGGCCAAGCCCGATAATTGCGGCGTTTATTTTATTCATTTTTTCCTGTCATGTCTTGAATTAAGAACGGAATACATTATAGGTATAACAAACAGAGTCATGAATGTACTTACTGTAAGTCCGCCCACAAAAGTTTTGCCGATTGGCTGAATACTGTCAGCCCCCGCTCCCGGGAAAAACGCGATAGGCGTCATGCTTAAAATAGTTGTAAAACTTGTCATTAAAATCGGGCGAAGCCGCCTTTTTCCCGCTTCAACACACGCGTCATATACTTTAAGTCCTCTTGCCCGCAGCGTATTTGTGTAGTCCACAAGCACAATCCCGGAGTTTACAACTACGCCTATCAGCGCAACTATGCCAACTACGGAAAACATTGTCATCGCTTCGCCTGAAAATTTATATATCCAAATAACTCCTATAAATAACATTGGTATCGTAAAGAAAATAATCAGCGGATCGACAAATGATTCAAATTGACTTGCCATAATCCCGAAGATTAAAAAAATCGCGATAAAAATAATAAACGCATAGCGCGCTGTATATGATTGAATCTCCTGCGCTTCGCCGTAGTAACGCACAGTTACGCCTTCACGGGGGACAAGGTACTGACTTATGGTATCTTCAAGCCGGCGNTGATAATCAGTAGCGGCAATTCCGGGTATAAGGTCGCCCGTTACGCGAAGAACACGTTCCTGTTTTTCNCGNCNTATTGANGAAGGAGCCCTTCCTTCCGTAATTTTAGCGACGTTTGACAAGGAAATACGCGCTCCGTTACGGCTCATTACAAAGATTGCGTCAAGGTTTGGAAGNCCTGTCCTGTCTTCCTGCCTGAGGCGCACCTGTACGTTAAGGAGGCGGTCGCCGCTGCTCATTGTTGTTACNGTACTGCCGTCTATGGCTGTGCGAATCTCGGATGCAATTGAAGCAATAGAAAGCCCGAAATTCGCGGCGCGATCACGGTCAATTTCAACTTGAAGCTGGGGAGCGCCTTCGTCGAGATTTATTGCAGGATTTTCTATTTCCGGCAAATAGTTTGTCATTATGTGAAGAATATCATTGGCAGTAGCCGTAATTGCACTATAGTTCTTTGAACTTATCGCAATTTCTATTGATGATGATGAACCTATGCCGCGCCCTGCCCTGAAACTGATCCGCGTACCCGGAAATGAATTCAGAATAGGGGTGAGTTTTCTGATAATTGTATCNGGTGTGTCTGTTTGTTGAGCCGGAGGAGGAAGAATTATCTGTATCGAACCCTGATTAGCTCCGCTGCGCCTTGCGGTGAGAATTATGTTGCGATAGCCTTGCACTTCNTGCTTTATAACTTCTTCAATTTCGAACAGGACCTTTTCGGTAACGTCAATTGCGGTNCCCACAGGCATTGCCACATTGATGTTTACGTTATCATCAGTTCTCATTCTGACATACATATTCATCCCGACTCCNTTAAACTGAATAAATGAATAGGCAAGAATAAGCGTAACCAGAAAAAGAATTATAAAGCGGTGTGAAAGNCAGTATTTCAACGCTGTCTGGTATTTNGTTTCCATAAAACGCAGGAATGATTCCATTAAGTTATCAATAAAACGCANNGGCGGAAATTTCAACGGCTTCTGNNTTCTTGTGTAGAGTTTTAAAATTCCTCCCGAAAGGCTTGGAACAAGCGTTATCGCNACTATAAGCGAGACTGCTACTGAAATTATNACCGTAAAAATCAGATCGCTGAACATAAGTCCCATTTCCTTAAGATCATTTTTAAAAATGATCAGCGGGATAAAAACGCAAAGAGTAGTAATGGTGGAAGCCATAATCGCGCGCATCATTTCGCGGCTTCCTAAAATGGCTGCAATTTCAGGTTTTGCTCCGCGTTCACGGTAACCGTAAATATTTTCAAGAATAACAACCGATGCGTCAGTTGTCATTCCCAAACCCATGATAAGACCTGTCATTGTAAGCAGGTTGAGCGTAAAGCCGAAAACCGACATTGACATCAAGGTTAAGAGCATTGAAATAGGAATTGCAAGACCTATGATAAGCGTNCCTTTAAAGCTGCGAAGAAATAAGAAAAGAACCATCATGCCAAGAGCGGCTCCCTGCAGCGCGTTTGTATATACCTGATTCAAAGTCGACCGAATCATTGTAGTGTTATCTGAAAGAANTTCCAGCGTAATGCCTTGNGGAAGGGCGGCGTTAATACCGGCAAGCGCAGCCTGNACGCGGTCGGAAACGCGCACCTGATTGCTGCCGCTTTCACTTGTAACCTGAATGTATACGCCGCTTTGTCCGTTAACCTGAACTCTTGCAGCGTTATCATTATAGCCAAGCGATATGTCGGCGACATCTTCAAGTCTTATTATCTGAGTGCGTGTAAGTCCNGAACTAACAAGATTGACCTGTTTAACAACAAGCCGCTTTATCTGTTCAATACTTACAAGNTCNTGCTGGGTCATGATCTGNTATTCGCGCGTTCCCCTTCTCAAGTTTCCGCCTGATGAAAGAACATTCTGGCCTTTTATTGAGTTTGAAATATCGTTTAATGTCAGATTAAAGGCGGCAAGCCTGTTAAGTGATACTTCTACGTTGACAAGCTGCGTAGTGCCGCCGGTTACTTCAGCAGACGCAACNCCTTCAATACGTTCAATGCTGGACTGTATTTCATCTTCGGCAAAAATACGCANAAGGTCAGGCGGGTAATTTCCCCTGACGACAAGGCGCATTATGGGCATAGCGCTTATGTCAAAACGGCGCACGACNGGTGTTTGAACTCCGTCAGGAAGTGAATTGACAAGCCTNTTAAGAAGAACCTGCGCGTCGTTTACAGCNTTGTCCATATCTGTACCGTATGCAAATTCAAGATTNATAAAACTTGATTCAAACTGGGAATTGCTTGTCATATTAACAAGTCCCCTTGATGAGGAAAGAGCGCGTTCAAGCCTCTCGGTAACATTTCGTTCAACATCAGCGGGGCCGGCGCCGGGAAAACGTGTAAAAACTGAGAAAACAGGAGATGCAACGGATGGATAAAGGTCTACGGCCAGATTTGGAAGCATTGTCGCAGAGATACCAACGACAAGGGCGAAAAGTATAATTATTGTTACAGGCCGTCTGACGGAGTATTCGGATATGGTCATATTTTACATTCCTCCCGAAAGCCCTTTATTCAACAATACGGACAAAATCGCCGTCTGAAAGAAAATTCTGCCCCGCGCTTACAACCTTGTCTCCGATACTTACCCCGTCAAGAACTTCGATAAATTCTTCGTTATCAATACCGAGCGTTACTTCGCGCCGGCGCGCTGTATTGTTTTCATCTACGATAAATACAATCCATGAACCATAAGTGTTTATTACCGACAATCTTGGAATAACGGGAATATTTGTTTTCCGGTTTGTTACAAGACTTATTGTCGCGAACATTCCGGCCTTAATACGGGGATCGGGTTTAATAAACCGAAGGCGTGTTCTTAATGTACGGCTTGCGGGGTCCAGTACAGGATTAATTTCGTATATTTCCGCGGTAAATATTTCGCCGGGCATGGATTCAAACCAGAGTGAAGCGCGAAGCCCCTGTTTTACGGCGGAGACAAAACGTTCCGCAATATTAGTTTCAACAAGCAGTGATGAAAGATCTCCGACAACATATACAGGAGACTGGGTTGTAACAGTGTCGCCGACACTGTAGGGAGCCTGNAGCACTGTTCCCGAAACTGTTGAAATTACAGAACTTCTGGAATAAACTTCACCCGGTCTTGACGGATCAACCCTTGCAACCACAGCGCCTCTTACAACCCTGTCCCCGACACTGTAGTTGCATTCAACAAGTCTGCCGCCTACAGTGGGGTAAATCGTAACCTGATTACGCGCAAGGATTTCTCCGTTAATAATTACGCTTTTTTCTATGGTTCCCGGNGCTACAGTTACAGTGCGGATAGCGGCTGCATTACGCGTTCCGTCTCTACCCGCTGCGCTTCTCTGAGCGCCTCCCGCTCCCTGCTGCTGGGCAGGAGCGCCGCTTCCGCCTCTGTTTTCGCCGACACCTCTTTGAGCGCCTCCCGTTCCCTGCGGTTGAGCGCCTGACAATCTTGAAAATATATTTGCAAATACGTTCTTTTGCGGAAAAAATGAAAATANNATAAAAAGGGCAAACAGTATAATCAGAAGAATAAATACAAAAGTAACAAACTTTTTTTTATTCACCTTGAACTCCAAAAACTTTCACAAGATTTTTCCAGTCCATATTAATAGCGGCTGAAAGATCCAGTATCATATTAAAATAGGCAAGCTCGCTTTGATACAAACGCTGTCTTGCGCTTGTCATATTGTTTCTGGCATCGTCAAGGACAAGCGACTCGATAATTCCGTTATTAAAACCTTGTTCTGTAAGCCCATAATTAAGTTCTGCCGCTTCATATCCAAGCCGCGCAATCAAAATGCTGTCCCATGAATTTTGCAATAGCGCGGTCAATGTGCGAATCAGAGTTTTTGCTGTTGTTTCCGCGCTTTCAAGATCAAGTTTCGCCTTTTCTATAGAATCTTTTGAGCGGTCAACGGTCTGGCTTTTTGTNGTTCCCGGTATCCATGAATCTATCGGAATTCTAAGGTTTGCGCTGGCGCTGAACTTTTCGTTAAACGGGTTAAATTTTGAACTGCTCCAGTTCATAGATAAATCAAGTGAAGGAGNTTTGTTTTGCAGAGAGAGCTGTTTTGACACATTTTCAAGCCTTTCAATTTCCTGCATATTTCTGGCAATATCGGGACGGGCAGAAAGATAATCCCTGATAAGCGTTTCGGAATCTGCTGTAATTTTTACGATATTTATTTTATCAAGTAACGTTATTTTTTCGCCCTGCGGCATTCCGAGCATGGCAAGAAATTCCGCCATGCTGTTGGAATATGCAATGTTAGCCGCGCTTAATGAATAGCGAGCGTTTTCATAGGCAAGCCTGCTTTGTATAACTGATAATTCCCTTACAAGGCCGTTTCTGAATGAAATCTGGCTTCTTTCGTACTGCTTTTGCGCCAGATTAAGTACTTCCTCAAGAAATATAAGATTGTTTTTTTCAGCGGCAAGCGAATAGTATTTCTTTGTTATTTGTACTGAAAGCTGTGTGCAGGCTTCTTCATATCTTAAAAGATTCTCCTGATGAACCAAATGAGTATTTTTCATGGCATAGGGAACACCGGCGTTAAGACCAAGTGAAATGCCTACGCCAGCGCTATAACCTACTGTTTTGTCATTGATTTCAAAGCCGCTGCCTGTGAATAGGGGAGTGTCGATTCCTGCTCTCGCAGTAGCGTTTATTGTCGGAAAAACTTCCGACCATGATTTGCTGTCGGCATAACCGCTTGCATCAAGATCGACTCTCATTTTTTTCAGGTTAAGATTGTATTCCAAAGCATGGCTGACAGCTTCGTCAAGGCTAAGCTCTTTTTCAGCCGTATCCTGAGACAGGGCGTTTATATTGGCGGCAGAAAGGAAAAGGCCGATTGTAAAAAATACCGTTAAAAAATAATTTTTGTCCAAAAAAGCCACCTGAATATTAATATTACATATATTGTGAAAAATAAAAAGCTGTTTAAGTTACTGAATTTTAGCTGAATTTTAACGCTACATTTCAGGAAGATATTTCCAGTAACGCTTTGGCATTAATTGACGCTGTAAGCGTAAATTTTTCCTGCTTTCGTTATTTACTGTCCTGTGGTAATGCCGCCAAAGTTCTTCCCATTCGTCATTACAGAATACGCCGCCTGATGCTGAAATATCTTCTGCTGTTTTTATAGCGATAAGTTTTACCTTTTCCCCCAACCGGCGGCTAAGGCAAAGTCTTCGTTTTACATCGACAATTACCCACGTGGTTTCACCAAAACGGGAAGAAAAATATTCACCTAAGGCGGGTAGTATTAAATGATCCGGTTCGCAAAAAGCAGCATAGGTTCCGTTACTGTCAGGCGAAAAACGCAAAAGCCCCCTCATCCTGTGAACTTCAAACTGCACTTTTGACGCAGCCGCCAGAACAGTACGAACGCTTTCATTTCCTCGATCCGAAGCGGCGTTCTCTGCGGCTTTTCGCTTCTGTTCGCCGCAAGCCAGCGCAGCAGCAAACGCTCTGCGGCCCAAAGTGATAATTTCTGTTTCGATTGGAAGTTCGCTCATCCACGCATGAAATATTAAATCAAATACATTTGGAGATAATTCAAATATCTTTTGCGCAGGCTCGCTAAATGCGGCAATGTTGAAACTTCTCGAAAAGTAATTCGAGAGCAGATCGATGTCTGATTGAACATACTGCCGCTCTAAAACCGTATTTTCCTGTACAAAGCCGAATAAATCTTCTTCTCTTTTTGCGCACGGAAGATCGTTATTACAAATAACAGCAAAAAGCTCTTCCATGCAAAAACTCATTTAAAGTTCCAGTTTTAAATCGCCGTCTTTAATCCAGCCTATATTTCCCAATAACAGACGCCCGACTGCGCCGAAGATAATCGGTATAACAAAAAAGAGCAGTACTATGCCAAAAACAAGCGTACCCGTTTTAATTCCTGCATCAAGTGACGCGGTAATTGTTGTAAATAATCCGACAAGTCCAGCCGTTCCCATGCCGCTTCCCGTACT
>WRGH01000032.1 GCA_009787285.1 Brevinematales bacterium | reverse complement strand
GCTTGAAACCAAACGGGTATTAGATCTATTGACTGATTTATTTAATGGGTTATAGAATCGAAAATAAGGAGTATATCTGGAGGAAGGGATAACCATTGCTTTTGACAACAGGGAACTGCTATCCGGTATTTGCGGCGCCAACGACGGAAATCTCAAAATAATAGAAGGTTCACTTGGCGGTCTCATTACAGCCAGAGGCAATGAAATACGTTTTGAAAGCCATGATGAAGCCGGAGTCAGGCGCTTTAAAACAATGATGGACAATCTTACCGCCATAGTAAAAGAAGGAGAATATCCGTCTCCTGAATATATCCGCGCCCTTGCGGTAGAATTTACAGACAGTGAACCGGCTGTCCTTGATACAGCAGGGCATGATTCAATGATTCAAATTCCGCATGGATTCAGGCGGGTTTATCCGCGCAGCAGGAATCAGTCTTCTTATGTTCAGGCAATGAGGGATAATGAAATATGTTTTTGCGTAGGCCCCGCCGGAACAGGCAAAACATATCTCGCGATTGCACAGGCGCTGCAAGCGGTGCTTTCTAAAAAAATGCGCAAACTTGTACTTACCCGCCCTGTAGTAGAAGCCGGTGAAAATCTTGGCTTTCTCCCCGGCGACTTGAGTCAAAAAATAGACCCCTATTTAAAGCCGCTTTACGACGCAATGGAATCGCTTGTCCCTTACGATGTAATTCACAGAATGGAGGACACAAGGTCAATTGAAATAGCGCCGCTTGCATATATGAGGGGACGAAGCCTTAATGACTGCATGGTAATTCTGGACGAAGCCCAGAACACTACAAAGGAACAGATGAAAATGTTTCTTACAAGAATCGGCACAGGGGCAAGGGCGGTAATCACAGGAGATACNACCCAAATTGATCTTCCGCGCAAAACAGAATCAGGGCTTTTGCACGCGCTTGAAATCCTAAAAAATATTGAAGGAATTAACATTACTTTTTTACATACGTCCGACGTGGCGCGTAATCCCCTGATAAAAAAAATTATACAGGCATACGATGAAAGAGAATAATAAACTTAAACTTGAGAATATAAAAAAATCATTGCTTATATTTTTAAAGCGCCTGCGTTCAGGGCCTGAACTTTTCAGCATAGCATTATGCGTTATTACCGTTATTGTGATAATTGCAAGCGGAAACAACGAGTCCACAAAGGATATCGGAAATTATGAAGCAGGCAAAGTCGCAAGCAATGATGTCTTTGCTTCCAGATCAATATCTTTCCTTGATGANGAAGCTACAAGGCTGAGACAGGAATCGGAAATAAAGCAGGTCCCTGCNGTATTCCGTTTTTCCGAAGAAACCGATGTAAATATACTTTATTCATGGAATCAATTTTGCAATTACGCCGACAAGCTGGACAAAGCAAACATTTCTGAGGCAATACGCTTAATAAATACCGAATATCAGGGAGACTTTTCAAATGAAACCCTGAATATATATTTATCATCGACTGATCGCTACGTTTTCAGGGATTATGGCATCAATGTTTTGAATGTTATTTTAGACAAAGGTATTTTTTCATACCGNCGTGAAGATATTATTTCGTATAACAACAATGTTCTTGAACTGGTAAGAATACGTGAAAACGAGACCCTGCGGGAAATAGATTCCTATGATGAAATAATTACAATTTCAAATATCAGGGATGCTCTGGGAGATATCGTAAAAACAATAGAAGCTCCGTCTGCTTTTAAATCAATTGCAGTAAATCTGTTAAGGCCGTTTTTGACGCCGAATGTATTTTTTTCATACCCTGAATCCCAAAAACGCATTGAAGAAACCAGGGTAATGACATCCCCTGTAATAAAAACAATAGATAAAGGCTATAAAATTATAAGAAAGGGTTTCATCATCACAGAAGAAGAAATGGAAATGATGAATGCATATTTGTATTCAATTCCGAAAAAAGACCCCCGCAATACCTTGGGTTTTATTCTTCTTGTACTGCTGGTCTATATGCTTTACATGATTTTAAGAGGCCGCCTGATACTGGGCAGGGAAATAAATAACAGTGAACATTATCTGCTCTCGGCTATAACAGGGCTTTATATCATAGGATCGGTATTAATAAAAAACTTTTCTCTGGGTAATGGAGGTTTTCCGGTTTCGCTTATAATCCCAACAGCGCTTTTTATAATGATACTCGCCGTTTTTATGGGGACAAGGACGGCAATGATAATGGCTCTTGCCCTGCCTCTCGGCTCGTATCTTGCAGGCGCTTTAGATAATCATTCATATATTATTGCCCTTGTTTCCGGTATAACGGCTTCCACAGTACTCCATAATGCGCAAAACAGGATGAGCCTGTTAAAAGCCGGCTTTATAATTGCGGCTGCTAACTGTTTTGCGGTGATTATTATCTTACTTATTCGTCAGGCTGATTTACTTGATTATCCTGCCGTGCTTTTTGGGGCGGTTTTAAACGGCGTTATTTCAGGAATGTTAACGCTCGGTTTTTTCCCGCCGCTTGAACATGCGTTAAATGCGGTAACGTCATTCAGGCTTTTGGAATTATCAGACCTTAACGCGCCCATTCTCAGGAAACTTTTTACTACCGCTCCCGGAACATACAGCCATTCGCTTATGGTTGCAAACCTTGCTGAGCAGGCCTGTCAGGATATCGGGGCCAATGCCATGCTTGCCCGTGTAGGCGCCTACTACCATGACATCGGTAAAATGGAAAACCCCGATTATTTTATTGAAAACCAGACGGATCATAACAGACATGATGAGTTAAATCCCCGCCTTTCGGCGACGATTATCCGCAGCCATGTAAAACTCGGCGTAGAAAAAGCGCATAGTCTGGGTCTTCCGAAGGATGTAATTGCAATTATATCGGAACACCATGGAAATTCACTTATTACATGGTTCTACAATAAGGCTCAGGAACAGGAAGAAGTTGTTAATAAAGAAGATTTTTCCTATCCCGGTAACCCTCCGCGTTCAAGGGAATCTGCCGTAGTAATGCTTGCCGATATAACCGAAGCCGCAGTTCGTACNNTGAACAAACCGACAGCCGGAAAAATCGATAAATTTATCCAGCAGCTTTTTGAAGCAAAAGTGGATCACGGGCAGCTCTCAGAATCGGAATTGTCATTCCGCGATCTTGAAATAATTAAAAACGCCTTTGTAAGAGTACTTGCAGGCTACTATCACAACAGAATTGAATATCCAAAACAAAAAGATGAAGCCGGATGAACAAAGCAGCAGTTAATACAGAAGAAATTCCTCAACCTTCATGGAAAGACTCAGTTTCCGGTTATGCGCTTGATGTTCTGGAAGAAATAAAACGCGACAACTGGGAGCTTTCGATTTTACTTTGCGGGGATAAAACAATAACGGAACTAAACGCCCAATACAGGAATAAAAATGAACCCACTGATATACTTTCATTCAATCTCGGCGAAACAGTACAGGAAGGNGATAAAACAATCTACCTGCCCGGAGACATCGTAATTTCCCTTGATACCCTGCGTGAAAACGCCGGATACTTTAATACAAGCGANGATGAGGAGTTACGAAGACTTATAATTCATGGTATTCTTCATCTGGACGGAATGGATCATGAAACTAACGAACAAAGCGAACCCATGCTTCTTTTACAGGAGGAAATACTGAAAAAACTGGAAAATAAGCGTATATTCCACANAAAAAGTGAAAACGGAGGAGAAATGTGAAAACCCCTTTTCAGCTAAATACGCGCGCAATAAAGGAACTTGAAGAAGAACAGCAGCAGATGATCCGAGGTATTGTGGAATTATCAGGTACAACGGTAAAGGAAGTGATGGTTCCAAGAACGGACACTGTCTTTCTTTCGGCATCCGCCTCAAGAGAGGAACTTCTTGCGTGCATCTGCGAAAGCGAACACTCCCGTTTTCCGGTATATCAGGATACTGTTGATAACGTAACCGGCATTCTGCACGTTAAAGATGTGTTAAAGGCGCTTGTAAAAAACAAACCCATAAATATAAATGAGCTTGCAAGAAAACCTCTTTTTGTTCCGGTTACAAAACATATAGACGATCTTTTACGCGAATTGCGCCGGAAGAAAGTGCACATAGCGGTTGTTGTTGACGAATACGGCGGAGTATCAGGCATTGTCTCTATGGAAGACATTATTGAAGAAATAATCGGAGACATTCAGGACGAGTTTGATCATGAAACCGAAGATATCGTTAAGCTTGGCGAAGGAGTATGGCTTTGCGATGCGAGGGTAAACCTTGAATTTCTTGCGGAAGAGACAAACTTGGTTCTTCCTGTTGACGACTTTGATACGTTGGGCGGTTTTGTTTTTGACCTATTCGGCAAAATACCTGTTAAAAACGAAAAAACAGAGTATAAAAATTATGATTTTATAATTCAGGAAATGGACGGACATAAAATAAATTTGATCAAAATTGTTACGCAAAGATAGGATTATTGGTTTCTTAATGGGGAGGGAACATTGTCATATTCCAGATTCGTAATTTTTCTTCTGTGCGCATTAACATTTTTTCCCGTTAGTATTGCGTCCCAATCGCCGCTCACAGCCGCAGCTTACTATGAGCGCGGCAAATTCTACATGGCGGATGAAAACTGGTATTCCGCAGTTGAATCCTTCCTTGAATGTTTAAGGCTTAATCCCGCTCATGCGGAAGGGACGGCGGCTCTTGCCGAATGTTACTACGAACTGGCCGAGTTTGATGAAGCGCTTAACTGGTCAAGAAAGGCAAGACAGCTTGCGCGTACCAATATGTCCGTTGCAAATCTGGAAGTATTTACCCTAATTGCGCTTGGACATCTCGATTCCGCATCAACCCTTGTGTCTGAAGTCCTTGCAAAAGAGCCCTACAACAGGGAAGCGCTGTTCGCGGCAGGGGAACTTGACATCGCAAGAAACAGACCATCCGAAGCAATGATGCGTTACCGCGAAGCGGTACGCCGTTATCCTGACGACCGCAGGCTGCTTGTTTCCCTTGCGCTTGTTACGCTTTCTATGGGAGACGGTGAAACCGCCCTTACATACATAAACAACGCTTTAAGCCAGCATCCTGACGATTACCGTGTTTTTTATTTTGCGGCGTATATTTATGCGCAGAACAACAAGCTTCAGGACGCAATACGCTATGCCGACAGGGCGCTTTATTACAGNCCAGGCCATGTGCCTTCTCAATCTCTTATGGCGACTCTTCGCTACCGTAACTTGCAGTATGAAGAAGCGGTGCGTTTTTGCGATATAATAATCGCAAATAACAGGGAAGACACAGGCGCGTGGTATCTGAANGGTTTGTCATATATAAGAATGGGACGCCTTACAGACGCAATAACAGTTCTTTCTTCCGCAATAACAATTAATGANGAAGATGAATTTGTCCGCGCTATTCTGGAAGATGCNCTAATTTCTTCTACCGCGCTGGAAGACCCGCGCCGCGCAAGATGGGCGGTATGGCACTTCAACAAGGCAAGAAATTTCCGTCAGCGAAGCATGATCGATCAGGCGCTGTTTGAATACCGCCGCGGCTTACGGCTTAATCCCTTTGCGCAGGACAGGCGTGAATATGCGGAACTCCTCAGACTGCAGGGCTACCCGGCGCGCTATCTTGAAGANCTTCGCTTCCTGCAGGATGAGGGCATGGCAGATCGCCCGTTGAACGACGCNGTAGAAACTTACGGCGCTCTCCTTTCTCAGGCTCTGTTCAGGCAATGGCAGGTAAATCCTGTTGAACTTGCGGAACGCCACTGGAAAGTTGCAGTCTTTTCCCTTGCCGGNCAGTCCAGTTTTTATCATGCGGATGCGGGTTCTGTGGCGGCGTCTGTTGTAAGGGAGCTTTTGGTACATGACCGAAACATTATGCCGATGAGTATGGATATGCGTCAGGCTTCTTTTTCACAGGCTTTCAGGCAGGCAAGGGAAGCGGGCGCGGATTATTTTATGCTTGTCTCAGTTACCGAAAACGAGCGCGACATTTCCATAAAAGGGGAACTGTTCGTCGGCAGGACAGGCTCTCCTGCCGGAACCTTCAGCGCTTACAGGACGGGAACCGACAGATTAAGAAGCGCTTCAAAAGGAATAACAGATCAGCTTTCAGGNGCGTTGCCGCTTAGGGGCAGATTATTGATAAGAAAGCANGCTCAGGCGCTGATCAACAAGGGAAAAGCGGACGGCGTACAGGCAGGCGCCGTTTACGATGTAGTAAAAAAGGGACGGCCTCAAGTTGCCAACGAAGGCATTGCTCTTGTATACAGTCCCGATGAACTTGTAGGAAAACTTACCATTAAAAATGTAGATGAAGAAATAGCGATTGGCGCTGTGGAAAGAAACGGCTTTTTTGACCGTATAGAACCCGGAGACGAAGTTATTCTTCAAACGGAAAAACCTGCAAGACCGGCTCCGGAATCTGCGGCAAATCCTGAATTACGACTTTTACTGAGATCTTTAAGGTAGTCTAATAAACCATCGCGCTTAGCACCGCGTCAATCCAACTGTTCGCTTCAACAGAGTTAACAGACCTAAAGGATAAAAATTCCATTAACGCTTCACTGTATCTTCCGGTATAGTACAAAGTTTGGGCAAAATAAAAACTTGCGCGCATCTGCACGTCTTTTGATCTTGGCAGGGAAAGATATTGTTGTAAATTCATACTCGCGCCTTCCCAGTCAAACTTTCCAAAAAATTCCTTTATAATCTGAGCAAGCGCCGCTTCTTCACCGCCTGCCGGAGCTTCCATGTCAATGGCAAAAACGCGCGGTTTTTTAAATATCAAAGGCTCGTTATGCAAAGGACGGACACTTCCCGCTATATTCGCAGCTTCATTGCTTAGGGGAAGCTCGCGCGAAGTATGCGGCAGGAAGCCGCCTGTGCCAAAGTCGTCTAATGTCAGAATTGGCAGCGGAATCGGACGGATAAAACTGTATGCGGTTTCTTCTCCGTATGCAAAAACCGGAGAAGCAGTCGAGTTTACTCCCGGTTTTATATTGATATTGCCGTTTGAAATCTCATCTTCATAAATTACCGTGTAATACCATGCTGTTTCAGGAGCCGGCATATCGGTAAACGGAGAGCGAATTCCGGAGCGCACAACAACCGCGTTAAGCAAATCCTCGTTTTTAATTATAGGCTGCGCACTTCTGTAAAGAACCGCTCTTTTTTGCATATTCGTCGTATTGAAAGTGATAACCACTCTCTCTCCGTCATTTCTCGCCCTTAAGTTAAAAATACCCTGCGCATTCCATTCTTCCGTTACGGAGGGAGAAACATAAACAGGCTCGCCCGGAGAAACGATATTCACAATGATACTGTTTATCTGCGGAATAATTATATCGTAACGCCGTCCCGACACATCGCTCGCCGCAATAAAATAGTAAATATTTTCCATGCCGTCTGTATCGTCGATATAGAACTGCGCCCCGTACCTTACAACAACAGGCCTGACATTCGCGGGAACGGAGCCGCTGAAAGGACGGGCAGACCTGAAAATATACACAGGACCGCGCGCATCCGGGGAATCTGTCCATGTAAGCCTGATCAGTTTATTTCTCGTTTCCGCTCTTATATGCGTAACAGCCGGTAAAAAACCGTCCTGAGCGGCAAGGTAGGCAGGCATTGCCAAAATGAGTACAAAAAATAAAAAAACAGGTTTTTTTACCATCTCTACTATAATTTTAGTGCGGAAAATTGCTCAAGTCCAGTGGAAATGGGATATTTCACATTACATCTGAGGCGTAATGCGTTTAAGTCATTCTTGCAGCCCTGCAATTTATCAGCTAAAATTAAACCATGATACTTTCAGAATTAGGCGCGCCTATTGCCGGTTTACACGCAAAAATCAACGAAACATGGAGGCGTCTTTGAAGACGCTTCTTTTGCCCGGCGCATTGCCGAAATAGAAGCCAAGACAGCCGAACCCGGTTTCTGGAACGATCAGGAGACGGTTGAAAAAACAATGTCAACATTAAAGAGTCTCAAAAGCCGTTATGAACCTTGGAAAACTCTGCGCGGAGAAGTTTCTGATCTTCAAACTCTTTACGAACTTGCCTCGGAAGCGAAAGATGAAAGTGAAACCGCCGGTATTGAAACAACTCTTAAAGATTTGAATTTAAGGTACGAAAAACAGAACGTCTTTGAGCTTATGGCCGGCGAAATGGATAAGAACGCGTGTTTTCTTACGGTTCATTCCGGCGCGGGCGGGACGGAAGCGTGCGACTGGACGCAGATGCTGTACCGTATGTATCTGCGCTGGGCTGAACAAAAGGGGTTTTCCGTTGAAGAAGTTGACAGTCAGGAAGCGGAGGGCGGTCTTAAATCCGCTACCTGCCGCATTGAAGGCGATTACGCTTACGGTTATCTGAAAGGCGAATCGGGCATACACCGTCTTGTCAGAATCAGTCCGTTTGACGCTAACGCAAGGAGGCATACGTCGTTTGCATCGGTCTATCTCTTTCCTGTAATTGACGACACTATCGAAGTGGAAATAAGGCCTGAAGATTTGCGCGTAGACACCTACCGTTCAGGCGGAGCCGGCGGACAGCATATAAACAAGACGGACAGCGCGGTGCGTTTCACCCATTTGCCTACAGGGATTGTAGTCGCCTGTCAGAGCGAGCGCAGTCAAATCAAGAACCGCGCAATTGCAATGAGTATGTTAAAAGCGCGGCTTTATGAATATTACAGGCAGGAAAAAGAAAAAGAGAACGCGAAATTTTCACAGGAGAAAAAAGATATTTCGTGGGGTAACCAGATAAGGTCGTATGTGTTTCAACCGTATACTATGGTAAAAGATTACAGGACAAAGGTTGAAAAAGGAAATATTCAGGCGGTAATGGACGGAGATATAGACCCTTTTATCGAGGAGTANCTTAGATTTTCGTGGCGGAACAATACTGCGGACATTGCAGATGTTGAGGGGTGAGGTTTTATTTTGAATAACAGGTTTTGGCTTTTGTTATTTTTACTTTTACCGTTTAACCATGCGCTTTTTGCAATGGGAAATGCTGAAGAAGAAGCTGAAGTTCAAAAAGACGAATGGATTCTCTGTATATCGCAATTTGACAGCAGNGATCTGCCGGAAAATAAATCAAGTGTTTCAAATGTAATAATGAGAAAGCTGGCGGAAAGACTCGGCGCTATCAATTATCGTACGCGCGTATCTCCCGAATATGCTTATTATGAAAAAACCGCATGGGCAAGAGAGCGTTCAAATGCCGCAAAAGCCCTTGCCGATAAACAGAATGAACGTTCGCTTCTTTTATACAAAGGAGAANCAGGGTGGAGATACCGCCGTAACACGGAAAAAATGGACGCTGAAATTGAAAAACTGCAGGCTGCTCTTAAAAAAGTTGAAGATAAAATACCGGTTATAGACAGAGAACCTTTGTTTGCCCTAATGGCTGATAACCTTGAATTGAGATTTCCTGCCGCTCCAAAAGCGGCCGGCGAGTANAAATTCTGCATNGATCATAAAACTGACGCGGTGCTTACAGGTTCGATTATCGANTTTCATGAAAGATTCATTGTTACTATGAAATTATATACAATTTACACCCAGTCATTCGCATGGGAGGACAGTATCATCTTTTCACCTGACGATATTGACGACGCTATGGAAGAAATTACGCGAAGATTGGTTGTTGTGCTTTCAGGTAACAAGCCGTCGGCTTTGGCTGTAAGAACGGAACCCGGAGACGCTCTTGTTCTTATTAATAAATCGTTTACAGGGAGGGGTGAAGTATCCGCGCTGGAATATCCTCCGGGAACAGTAACAATAACCGCCTCGGCTCCCGATCATGAAAGCCTTACTTTTAACACGGAGCTTTTCCCCGGGTATCTTTCATTGATTGGGATAAATCTTAAGCCTATTGAATACGGTAATGTTGAAATAACCGGAGATGTTATAGGTAAAGTATATCAGGGCGCGCTATATGCAGGTGAGTCTCCGTTATCGCTTCGGCTTCCTATGGATAAAATGGAATATATCGAGTTGGAATCTCCTGATAAGACAAAAGGCACGCTGGTATTTCAAACGCCTGAATATGCGGGATTTAACCAATCCCTGTTTTTGTCCACATCAATACCTACTGCAAAAGGTCAGGTAGATAAAGCGCGGCAAATGTATTATTGGGTGTGGGGCAGTACATGGATAACAGGTATTGCGGCATGGCTTACATATCAGTATTTTGTAAGTTCGAGTTACGCTATTGCATACAGTTACAATAATACAGGCGCGTATGATCAAAGTTTTTATAATAGCAATCGAAAAATGTATAGAATAAGCAGCGGNGCGCTTATAACAGTTGGCGTCGCTTTTCTATTTGATATTATTTTTATGAGCAAATATATTTACACAGCCAATAAAAGCTCCATGCCTGTTTTGGAACGGGGAAACTAATGAAGTTCGGTGAAAAAATAAAAAACTTTTTTTCTGTAAAACAGGTTTTCTCCGCNGAAATAACGGATGAGCTTTGTGATTTATTGATTGAAGGNGATTTTGGAGCCGCAGAAGCGTATAAAACGGCCGATCTCTTAAAAGAGCGGTGTAAAAAAGACAGGGTAGATTCACTTCCGCAAAAACTTGCCGAATTGCTTGAAGAAGAATTAAACAAGGTAANACAGCCTGAAATCTTTGCGGCNGAAGGTAAACTGACAGCGATCCTTCTTTTGGGAGTGAACGGCGTCGGCAAAACGACTACAGCCGCAAAACTTGCGTCATTTTACAGGGAAAAAAACAACAAGAAAACAATTCTTGCCGCGGCGGATACGTTCAGGGCCGCNGCAATCGATCAGTTAAAAATTCACGGGCAAAAACTGAATGCGCGGGTAATAGCCCATAAACAGGGAGGCGATCCTGCGGCTGTAGTTTATGACGCGCTTGAAGCGGCGCTTTCAGGGGACGGGGATGTTGTAATTGCCGACACGGCTGGAAGAATGCATACAAAATCNGCGTTAGTTGAAGAANTGCGTAAAATTGACAGGGTAGTGCAGACAAAGGCCGAAAGCGCAAGTTATCTGAAATTTCTTGTGTTAGACGCTACTACCGGAAGAAACGCATATACTCAGGCTGAAATTTTCCATGACGCTGTAGCCCTTGACGGAGTAATTCTTACAAAATACGATTCAACTGCGAAGGGCGGAGTGGTTTTTTCACTTGTTTCAGGATTACGCCTGCCTGTGGCGTATTTATGNACGGGCGAAAAATATTCTGATATAGAAATATTTAATCCTCATAAATTTGTAATGGAATTTACCGGAATTGAATAAAAAAATTTTATTGATAGTAACAGCTGTTTTATTCATTTTTGCCGGCTTGATTGCCACGCAGGAGACTCAATCTCCGTCTAATGTTCCAGCAAATACTCAACAGGTAAGTACATCCGCGTCTGCCGAAGAGGCGGAAGAAATTATCGGCGATATAAATTCTTCTGATAATAANACAACACCCGGCTGGGTTAAACCTGCGCGCTGGTTCAAATCGAATCAGGGCGGAATGATTATTGAAGAAATGCCTAAGCTTACGGCGCTGCGCAATGAATATGCGCTTATTGTTTATTTTACCCGGAAGAACAATTTGCCGGAAAGNCTTTTGCCTTTTTACAGCGATGATTTTTTTATAGAAGTNCGTATACTTTATAAAAACNNCGAAGTTTCACGTACACAGTGGATATTCAGGGATATAAAGGGTACAACAAGATTTCTTGCAGTTTTTCCTGAACCTTCTAAATCAAAAAATTCACAAGATGATGAAAAAAAACATTTATCAGGGTTTATGGAAATTTACGATGAAAATTCATTCATAATTTCGGAATACAGGTTTTCAGATGACGGAAGCAAGAACAGAATTGATTATAAATATAATAACGGAATGTTAATCAGCAGCGTTGTGTTTTCATGGGAAAAAGAAGCGGCAGGAGGAGAATACAGGGAAGCTTATGCTGATTTTTTACACTATAACCGCTCNCTGTTTCTTCGTTCTGTAGAACGTGTGTTTTATAAAGAAAGACAAGTATCGCTTGCGGATGAACCGCTGAGTTTTTCTTTTCCAAGGCAATTAAAGGACGCCGCACANCCGCAGAATTTGGTTAGTGAAAAAAACAATTCATATCCTGATTTTTTCGGCGATGTTACAATTCAAAAGAACGAAAAAATTNTTTATACAACGGACGAGCGCAGCAGGATATTAAGCCAAACACTTTACGATGATGAAGGTAATGTTGTCTGGGTTATACGCAATACATGGCTTAACGGCAGG
>WRGH01000031.1 GCA_009787285.1 Brevinematales bacterium | reverse complement strand
CCGAACACTCGCCCGTCGGGAGAAGTTATTCCTTCTACAGAAAAATTAGAATTATTGGGATTAAAACGTATATCCTGAGACGGATTTCCGTCAAAATCTGCATATTGAGTGGCNATCTGCCCGTTATCTGCAAGGGAACGGATAAGGCTTTCCTGCGCGATGAACCGCCCTTCGCCGTGCGAAACAGGCACTATGTAGCTTTCGCCTAATTCAAGATGAGAAAGCCATGGAGACTTAACGGAAACTATGCGGGTTCTTACAAGAACCGACTGATGTCTTCCGATTGTATTAAAGGTTAGAGTAGGGGAGTCTTCTGTCATATCGCAAATTTTGCCGTAAGGCACAAGNCCAAGTTTAATGAGAGCCTGAAACCCGTTACATATACCGCAGATAAGNCCGCCCCTGTCTTCCAAAAGATCGGTTACAGCGTTTGCAACAGAAGANTTTCTAATAAAGGCGGTAATAAATTTTCCCGAACCGTCAGGCTCGTCTCCTCCTGAAAATCCTCCGGGTATAACTATACCCTGCGCCTTGCGTACGGCTTTTTCAAATTCTTTTACGCTTTGCGCTATGTCCGCAGAAGTGAGGTTTCTTATAACAAAAATACTTGCCTTCCCTCCGGCCTTTTCAATTGCCCTTACTGTGTCGTATTCGCTGTTTGTTCCGGGAAATACCGGAATAACAAAATTTGGTTTTGCGTAACGTATTTTTGATTTTATTTGCTGTTTTTCACCATAATTAAACAATTCCGTTTTACCGTCATGGTCAATAATGCAGGGATAAACAGGCTCAAGGGTCTTTTCCCATGTTTCCTGTAATTTATTAAGAGAGATTTCGTAATTCGCTGTTTTTAAAATATAATCATTTGTTGTGTGTCCTAATAGTTCAGCTTCAATATCAGGCAGAGGTTTTTCCGACTCGACTGCAAAACCGTTAAAGCCGTAACCTGAAAAAAGCGGTTTTTCCGATGTAAAACCAATCCGGTTGCCGAGACACATTTTAAAAACGGCCTCCGCCGTTCCTCCGCAGCCAATAGCCCAGCAAGAGAGAATTTTTTCCTGTGAAAGCAGTTTTTCAACATTGTCAAAAAAGTTCTTCAATGCGGCAAAATTGCATTTTTCAAAAACAGAATAAGGCGGTTTTAATCTATAAACATAGCTTCCGGCTTTTTTGAACTCAGGCGTAATTATATTTTCTGTTTTTGAAACAGAAACGGCAAACGACACAAGAGTCGGCGGAACGTCAATATTCTCGAAAGAGCCGGACATTGAATCCTTGCCGCCTATTGCGGCAATTTCCAGACCAAGCTGCGCGTCAAGCGCGCCGAGCATGGCGGCNGCAGGTTTTCCCCAGCGGNAAGGATCGTCACGTAACCTTTCAAAATATTCCTGAAAGGAAAGATAAACATTTTTTCTGCNTCCGCCTGACGCTATTATTTTCGCCAGTGAATANACTACNGCGAAAACAGCTCCGTGATAAGGGCTTATGCTTGATATTTCAGGATTAAAACCCCATGACATAAGAGAGCAGGTTTTTGTTTCGCCGTTAAGCACAGGGATTTTTGCCGCCATACTTTGGGAAGGAGTAAGCTGGTATTTTCCGCCGAAAGGAGCCAGTACGGTTGCAGCCCCTATACTTGAATCAAAACGTTCAACAAGCCCTTTTTGCGAACATATGTTAAGGCCGCAAACCAGTTTCCTTAATGAATCTTCGTTATGTATTTGATTCTCAGTACTTTTTTTTGAAACGGAAGTTATGTGTACTTTTGCGTTCTTTTTTGCGCCGTTGGAATTTAGGAATTTCCGTGAAAGATTTACAACGGTTTTTCCGTTCCATTTCATAATAAGACGCTTTTCCTGTGTAACATTTGCGATAACAGTCGCTTCCAAATTTTCGTTAGCCGCAAGAGCGATAAATTTATCCGCGTCTTCTTTTGCCGTAACTACGGACATTCTTTCCTGACTTTCGCTTATTGCAAGCTCTGTACCGTCAAGACCTTCGTACTTTTTCGGAACCCTGCTTAAATCAATCTCAAGACCGTCGGCAAGCTCCCCGACAGAAACACAGACACCGCCCGCGCCGAAGTCGTTGCACCTTTTAATCATCTCTGTCGCTTCATGACTGCGGAAAAGGCGCTGTAATTTACGTTCTTCAGGAGCGTTTCCCTTTTGCACATCGGCGCCGCAGGTTTCAAGCGAACTTGATGTATGTGATTTTGAAGAACCTGCCGCTCCGCCGATACCGTCTCGTCCTGTGCGTCCGCCCAAAAGGATAACAACATCTCCGGGGTCAGGCGTTTCACGGACAACATTAACGGCGGGAGCGGCCCCTATTACAGCTCCTATTTCCATACGTTTGGCTGTATAACCGGAATGATAAATCTCGCAGACATGACCTGTAGCAAGTCCTATCTGGTTTCCGTAAGAACTGAAACCTGCTGCGGCAGTACGGCAAATTTTACGCTGCGGCAGTTTGCCCTTTATTATACAGGCGCTGTCCTGAAGAGGATTTGCCGCGCCTGTTACGCGCATTGACTGATAGACAAAAGAACGGCCTGAAAGCGGATCGCGTATTGCTCCGCCGAGACAAGTAGCGGCTCCTCCGAACGGTTCAATTTCAGTCGGGTGGTTGTGCGTTTCATTCTTGAACATCAAAAGCCAGTCCTGTTCATCGCCGTCTAAGTCAACTTTTATCTTTACAGAACAGGCGTTTATCTCTTCTGATTCGTCCAAATTGTTTAAAAAACCGCGCTTTTTTAATGCTTTAGCTCCGATTGTTGCCATATCCATAAGGGTAACGGGTTTTTCATCTCTGCCAAGAGACCGGCGCAGTTTAAGGTAATTTTCATAACTTTCACGTAACGGCTCGTCGTCAATTTGTACTTCATCAAGTTCGGTTAAAAATGTCGTGTGGCGGCAGTGATCCGACCAGTATGTGTCAAGCACGCGAATTTCCGTAACGCTTGGATTACGTTTTTCTTCGTCACGGAAATACGCCCGGCAAAATTCAAGNTCGGATAAATCCATCGCAAGGTTCATGTCTACGCGCAGCTTTTCAAGATCGGAACCGGTAAGCGTGATAAATCCGTCAAGAACAGCTACATCGTCGGGCTGTACAAATTTCTGAAAAAGAGTGACAGGCTTTTCAAAAAGAGCTTCTCGGCTTTCAACAGGGTTAATAAGCCATGATTTTATCCTGCCGAATTCATCATCTGTAATATTTCCGTAAATTGCGTATATCTTTGCGGATTGAATAAACGGTCTTTCGTTTCCTGTCGCAAGAGAGACGCACTGGGCGCAGGAATCGGCGCGTTGATCAAACTGGCCGGGAAGGTACTCAACCGCAAAAAAACAGGCTCCGTCAAGAGAGGGAAGCTTGTCGTAAATTATATCAACAGGGGGCTCGGAGAAAATGGTGCTTTTTACAGCTTTTAAATTATCCGATGTAAGACCTTCAGCATAATAACGGTTAATAATTCTGACTTTTTTTATGTTTTCAATTTGCAGACCAAGACGCAGATCGGCTGCCACAGAAGCCGCTTCTTCCGCGTAACACGGCTTCTTTTCAACATAAATCTCAAATACGCTCATATAAATTTAATCGTAATATTCCCGAAAACCGACTCTCCTTTTAAATGTAGTTCCGGCAGATATTCGTCAATATACTTGTCGCTGGGAGAATCTATACTTGAAAAAACCGGAGTTATACTGTTTACGATTTTTACATTTTGGCGAATCAGTATTTCTACTGAACCGAAAACACATTCAATATTGATTACTGTTTTTCCGGGAGGCAGGTTATCGACAATTATTTTATTTGTACCGAATACGACGGAAAATTTACCGCCTATGCCGTTTTTCGGACTTACATTTATAGTCCTGTTGGAAAAAATTGTATCGTAATTTTCAGTTTGTTTTTTAAATAAATCAAAAACACCGGAACTTGTATCAGGTTCGGGAGGCTCTGCAGGCCTGTAAAATTGAAGCATTTTGTTGGCTATTGATATTTCCTTTGTTGTTTCTATTTTACTGGTATAATCCAAAAGTCTTTCATATTCATCCAACGTAATCACATTTCGGGAATATTGGTCTGACAATTTTTCCGTTAACCTGTTTTTTTCATATTCAATATCTGCCATATATACAGAATCAAGAAAGATAACTGCCTTGTCAATAGGCAGCCATGTCTGTAAAAAATGCCGATTTGGTGGTATTGTAAATTATGGAGTCAAAGAAAGAGAGGATTACCGAGCTTGAAAGATTAATTCAGAAGTATCAGGCTTCGTACTACAACGGGGAAGCTGAAATTTCAGACGGAGAGTTTGACCTTCTTTGGGAAGAATTAAAAAATCTCGCCCCTGACAGCGAAATATTGAAAAAAGTAGGNGCGGGACCTGATGTTGACGGTTTTCCAAAGGCACGGCATTTGATTCCTATGGGCAGNCAGGATAAAGCTTCAAACCCTGAAGAATTTCTTNAATGGGCGNAAAAAATNGGTTTACCGGCNCAAAAAGACATATTGTTAACCAAAAAAAATAAAGGGTTAACCAAAAATTTCCTTGTCCAGTATAAAATGGACGGCGCAAGTCTTGAACTTCAATATAAAAAGGGAAAACTGGTTAGCGCCGTTACCCGCGGAGACGGAATAATTGGCGATGAAATTACAGCAAATGCGCGGCGCATGAAGGGCGTTATTGATAAGCTTGACATTCCTTTCACAGGGGGCATCAGGGGGGAAGTTATTATGACCCATGATGTCTGGAACAAAAAATATCCGTCTAAGGCAAACTGCCGTAATGCCGCCAACGGTCTTATGCGCCGCAAGGACGGTCAGGGCTGCGAGGATTTGGAACTTATTGTTTATGATGCGGCTGCTTCAGATGACGACTTTTTTTTCAAGGATGAAATACAAAAAATCGCATGGCTTGAAAAATTAAACTTTACTGCAACGGAAACAAAGGTTTTTACAACTGCGCAGGAAATTATTNTGTACCGTGACGANGTATATGCAAACAGGGAAAAACTCCCTTTTGACATAGACGGGCTTGTAGTAAAAGATGCCGAAACAGACATGGCAGATCTGCGTAAAGCGCGNCCTGAAAAACAAATTGCTTTCAAGTTTGAACTTGAAACTGCCTTCAGTATTTTAAAAGAAATTGAATGGAGCGAGTCAGGCGCGACATACACACCTATAGGCATTGTTGATCCTGTGCGTCTTGCGGGTACTACAGTCAAAAGGGCAAATCTTAATAACCCCGACATGATCCGCTCTATGGGTTTAAAAATCGGTTCGGTTGTTTCGGTTGTAAAACGCGGGGAAATAATTCCTAAAATTGAGGGGCTTGCTCCTGTTTCACAGCCCAAAGAGACGGAGGAAATTGTTTTTCCCGAAGTCTGTGATGTTTGCGGAACAAAACTTACAGATGCGGGAACAAGGCTCTACTGTCCGAATATACAATGCCCTAAAAGATTACTGCACAGGCTTGAAAAATGGGTTTCAGTACTTGATATACGCGAACTTGGAATAAAACTTATAAAGCAGCTTTTTGATAAGAACAGGGTAAGGCACATTCATGATTTGTATNATTTGACTGTGGATGAACTTGCAGAATACGACAGAATGGGAGAACTCTCAGCCGCTAAGGTGATACGGCATATTCAAACAAAAAGGGAACTTTCCCTTTCGGCTTTTATAGCGGGATTTGACTTTGAAGGAATTGCGGAAACTACAATGGAAAAAATTACGACTGCAGGTTTTGACACTTTGGAAAAAATAAAAACGGCTTCAATCGGCGATTTATCCGCCGTTTACGGGTTAGGTGAAATTACCGCAAAAGTAATTGCAGACGGATTAAAAGAGTGCGCCGGAGAAATTGACGCAGTTTTAAAGACAGGAGTGATAACAATAGCGGCGCCTCCGCCTGAGGAAACCCTTCCTCTGCGCGGGTTTTCTTTCTGTTTTACAGGCGAGATGAAAACCATAAAAAGGACAGCCGCGGAAGAAAAGATAAAATCGCTGGGAGCGCAGGCAAAATCTTCGGTAGTAAAGGGGCTTTCCTATCTTGTAACAAATGATACACAGTCAGGCTCTGCAAAAAATAAAAAAGCCCGTGAACTTGAAATATCTATTATCAATGAGGAAGAATTTTTACTATTAATTTCAAAGCCTAAAAATAAAACACCGTCACAGGGCGAACTTTTTTAGTAATAGTGTTCCATTGCTTCAAATTTTTCACGCACCTTTTGAAGTGAATCCAATTCGCGCTTTATGGTTTTTGCATAGTTAAGTTTCCCGTTTTCAATTCTGAACGCTTCATCTTCCCAGAATTGAACTTTCTGCAGGTCGATCCACCTGAAACGCTTTTCATTGGCTTTTTCAGCCCATGCGACGGCTTCGTCCCAGTAATAAAGGGCAGTACGAAAACAGGTTTCGGCAGTTTTAAGGCTTTCGAGGTTTTGGTCTTTCCAAGGAGCATTGTAGAAATATGCGTTACGTTTGTTCCACTTGTTGCCCAAAAAAAGGTATTGCTCTATCAATTTAATGTTTATGTGCATATTAAAAAGATAGCGGTACTTTTCCCATTGTATCTCATTTTCAATCAGGGTAAGCGCATAAAGCGGATTGGCAAAATCCGCCTTCATAGCCTGTTCAAGCCAGTAAATATTTTCCATGGAGTCATCAGGGTACTGAATATAATGAACATGAAAAAGCTTGTAATACTGTTCCTTGTAGGTAACAAAATACCCGTTCACGGGAAGGGCTGCTGTTATTAAAACGAAAATTATTGCTGTTTTAAAGAGTGTTTTCACTATGCTTAAATATCGGCATTTGTGAGATTATGCTCCATACCTGATCCGCTACTTCCTGAACGTGTCCCGAAGCGTCAATTATTTCTACCTTGCCGCCGGCTTCACTGTAAGTTTTTAACAAATATATGTACTTTTCACGGACTTTTGCCTGAAAATCAAGGTATTCGTATATTTCATGGGAAGAACGGTCTTTTATACGTTTAATGGCGATTTCCGGGTTTAAATCAAAAAAGATGGTCAATTCAGGAGCAGGAAAGCGCGAATTCAGGGCTTGCGGTAGTTCATCGCCGCATTCTATCCCCTGATAGACAAGCGAAGATAGCGCATACCTGTCGCTCACTACAAGTTCGTTCCTTTTTGTATGCGCCAGTATGCCGTCTTGTCCATAAAGGTGTTCATTGCGATCGGCGGCAAAAAGGAAGCACAGTGTTTCAGGTTCAAGCGTAGTCTCTTTTTTCAGAATTGCGCGTATCAACCGGCCTGTTTTTTCGTCTGTAGGTTCAAAGGTTGGGAAAAATATAGGTTTTTTAATGTTTTTAAAACGTTCGGTCAATTTTGAAATCTGGGTTGTCGTGCCGCTTCCGTCTCCGCCTTCAAACACGGCAAAATTGGGAATAAATTCCATGATTATCGGTATTTAATCAGAAAAAGGCAAAAGAATCAACGAATAGGTACTATAATTTCGATACATTTAGTTTGAATAAGTGTTATAATTATGGAAAGTAAAAAATTTCGGGATAAAATATTGTCTTTTTTTATTAGAAAGGACGGGAAAAAAATAGTTCCCAGTTCGTTTTACATAAAAATCCTCTTTTTTTTAATATTAATCGGCTTTTCATCGCTTGCCTTGAAGCCGGTACATAGGGCTCTTAACGGAGCAATAGCAAGTATACGCGCCGATTTTGTTGAAAAACTGGAAGTTTTTACAGGCATGGAAGTACGGTATTCATCGATACGCCCTGCATTTTTTAATTCATTTGATATCAGGAATTTAAGATTTTATAAGGGTGAAAATGAGTTATTAACTGTTTCACGCGCACGGTTTTATTTTTCATTGTTTGAACTTCTGTTTGATAAAAAACTGGCAATTCACACGATTCAAATTGACCGCCCTGAATTTCGCATCGATCTGGTAAAAGACAAAGATATAATCGAACGCCTTAAATCATTATCCAATTCTTCAAGCGGTACTTTTCAACAGATAAAGACATTTATGCCGGACAAGGCTGATTACAAGATACGGCATTTTAATATCTTTGTTTCAAGCGGCGAGACAATGGTTCAACTTGAAAACATGAATATGGATTTCAGGATGAACGAAAATATTATTAATCTTGAAACAATTTCCGGAATTGAAGTTAATCTGGCAGGATTTTTTGACAGGACAATTATTATAAATGCCAATGTCGGAATAAAAGGCGAATATTTTACAAAGACAGAAGAGATAAGGGCGAATATCTCTCTTTCATCGCTTGCCTTTTCGGAAAAGAATCAGAAGAAAAAGCCGGAATCGTTTTTCAGGCTTGTTTCGGTCGGCGAAAGCGATACACATCTGCTTTTTAAAATGAATCCTGTTAACATAGATTTTGCCTTCAAAGACAAAATAGCAAGCCTTTTGTCAAGCGGTGAAAATCAACCGTTAGGCTATTTCATACGCTATAACACGGAAACAAAAAGTATTCTTTCGGAAATAAACTTTAATAACTTTTTTGCAGGCTCCCTTTTAAACTTTTCCAATTACTGGAAAAATGTCAGTTATTTTCTGAGTACGGCAATTACAGGTAACATGTTGCTGAAGTATGAAAACGGCGGGCAGCTTTATTACAGCGTCAATCTGCAAAGCGGAAACCCGGCAAGATCATGGCAGGAAAAACCCCATCTTGTAAATTCNTTTTTAACCGATTCTTTTTTGGTCAATATATACGGCGACAGGNATTATATTGTTGTTAATGATTTTTGTCTTAATTCATCCGCAAATACTGCAAAAAACGGATTTCTTAAAGGGATAATAAATTTTAAAGGAGGCGTTGGCATCACTCCTTTTAGGCCTTCGGGAACTCTTTCTGTAGATCATTTAAGTTTTACCGGAAATGAAAGTGTTAACGGTGTTTTTAACATTACAAGCCGTGAAAGCGATCTAAAAATAACAAGCGAAAAAATTTTAATAGGGTCTTTTTCCTTAAAAAATTTTAATACATATCTAAATATGTCGGACAGGGATATAGGCATTTCGGTTTCGTCCGTTTGCGAAGACAACGGCGCGATTTATCTTGACGCCGTTATGAATAAAAATCCGGGAAGGATTGAAGCTTCGCTTGCTCTTACTTCTTTTTCAATTAATAACATTGTGGAAGCTTTTCAGCCTTTTACAGAATTTGTAAATATTCCCGAAAATTTAAGACCCTTACGAAATACCTTTGTCGACGCCGAGATATTTTTTTCATCGGATTTTAATAATGTAGCATATAGCGTTCCTGATTTGACCATAACAAGAGGAAAAACAGTTTTTGGAAATATTTCACTGTCAGGAACAAACCAGCATTTTTCATTAAACAACGGAGTTTTTTATTTGGGTAAGAATGAACTTACGCTTTCCGCCGATGCGGCTTTTCCAAATGAAAAAGTCCTTGATTTTTCGGTAAATGCCAATTACCTTGACGTGTCATGGAATATTGAAGGACACATTCTGGACAAAAATACATTGATTATAAGCGATCCTAACGGGCTTCATGTTTACGGCAGTGTTTCCAATACGGGAGCCGTATCGGGCTACATTGAAGGCGTTAATTTCCCTGTTCCCACAAGCGTAAGTCCCATATACATGAATTTTTATTCAGCCTTGCGGTACTATTCAGCGGATTTTTGGTCTTTGGATGTTTCCCATTTCGGATTTCAGGGTTTATATACGAAAAACGGAGAGGTTAATTTAAATATTTCAGGTATTGCGGATCAGGACGGAGCGAGTTTTAAGAATATTTTTTACAATGACAATAAAGGCTCGCTTGCGGGCAGCGCGAATTTCAAATGGAATCACGATTTTTCATATCTTCAGTTTTTTGCAAATATTACAGACGGATATGAAACTGGAGAATTGTACAAACTTGAAGGCGTGCTGAAAGACAATCATCTTAGTATTAACAGTTCCGTATCTTCTGTGCGCATAGACCGCTTTATTCGGGGAAACGGCATAATACTCGCAAGCGCAGACGCGCAATTGTCTTGGAATTCAATAGATTCATTTACCGCGCATGCAAATCTGTCTTCTTTTTCAGCAAGCCAACAGGACATTCAGGGTTCAGGAGAGATGTTTTTTACTAACAATACGCTGATGTTATACGGCTTTAAAATTAATTATAAAGATATTAACGTTGTTTTTCCGGTTTTTAATATCAATCCCGCGGAAGGCATTGCGAAAATCAATGCGGAAATCAGCGGATCTAACAGGCAAAAAATAGTTGAAGGAATAATAGACATAGATGCAGGCTTCAATAAGATTAATTCATGGATAAATATAGGGGAGATAACCGATTCATTTAACGGAACTTTGAATATCAACAATATACAATACGGAGATTTATATCAGGACAATATAGGCTTTCACATAACAGGAAATGAAAACGCAATCTCAGTTTCAGGCGGTATACAGGATATGTTAAAGCTTGAAACTGACAATACGGGCAATTTTTTCTTAAGCCTCTCGGCTCCGTTTCCTGTAAGAGGTTCTTTTGCCGGTGTATTTAACAAAGGTTATTTTGACGCTTATACAAGCGATTTTTACATAGATATAGCATCGTTATGGGACATAGTAAGAGACGCTAATGACAGTTTCAATCTTGCCGGAGGCTATATAACAGGAAAAATGAATCTGCGCGGTCCTGTGTGGAATCCCGAATTTTACGGCTCAGGTACCGGAACAAGTTTTAATATACAGGTTCCGGAATATGTAAGTGATGACATAAAACCTTTACCGTTTCATATAACGGCTGAAGGTTATGAAATGGCGTTTGGCCCTGTGGCCGCAAGCGTAGGCAGCGGCGGAGGAAATGTAAGCGGCTGGTTCCGTTTTGAATATTGGATACCCAAAAATATCGGACTTGATATCACTGTCCCGAGAAAAACGCCTATTCCGTATGATATTAACATTGTAGGTTTTGTTGCAAACGGAGACGCTTCAGGGAAATTGGGACTGTATTTAAACTCAAATGATAGAATACTGGAAATTAAGGGTGATCTTTTCATGGATAAAACCGAAATGGGAGTTAACGTAGAGCAAATAACAGCAGCCAGAAACGGTTCTGAAGATACNTCCGTAAAAAAGTTTTATACTGTTGTTGATATTTCNATAACTACAGGCCCAATGGTAGAATTTTTTTGGCCAAACAAACTGCGTCCCCTTTTAAGGGTAAATCCTGAAATGGGAACTGTATTTTTAGTAAAATCAGACTCACAGTCGGGGCAATATTCACTTATTAGCGATATTAATGTTCGCAGGGGTGAACTTAATTACCTTGACAGAAATTTCCATATTATGCAGGGAAGTCTGGTTTTCAGGGAAAGTGAAACTCAATTTAATCCCCGNTTAAGCGCCAGNGCGGAAATAAGGGATCGTTCAAATTCGGGACCTGTAACCATATCCATGATTATCGAGAATCAACCTCTTCTGGATTTTACGCCGCGTTTTGAATCTACTCCAAGTCTTTCTCAGCTTGAAATTAATTCGATTCTAGGGCACAATTTGGGCAATACTCAGGGTTATGAAAGTATGGATCGGACTCAGCGGCTTCTGCTTACATCATCGACTGATCTT
Source organism: Brevinematales bacterium (assembly GCA_009787285.1). Taxonomy (GTDB): domain Bacteria; phylum Spirochaetota; class Spirochaetia; order Treponematales; family Breznakiellaceae; genus WQXQ01. The sequence continues at coordinate 644 of WRGH01000031.1, read as the reverse complement.
ATGGCGCAATTTGTTTCCGGTTCTGATGCTCTGTCTCAGATGATTTTCATGCGGCGGATTGAGCGTACACTAAGGAATTTTTTAAGTTTGGATATGTTGAGTATAAGGACAAAATTTTTACANAATGCGGTTATTTCGGGAACATCGGGTTTTGGGCAGCTAAATGGCAGTACAAACCGCTTTGGTAACTTTCTTGATAATACGACTGTTTTTATCGGTAAGTACATTGGAAATGACATGTTTATTCAGGGAACGCTTACGATGAAATATGATGAAAATAAACGTTCATTTGGCGGACTAAAGTTTGAACCGGATATTGGAATCGATTTACAAAGTCCGTTTTTTGGTATAAGATGGTCTTTTTTCCCAAATCACCCGGAAAACTGGTGGGTGGACGATAATTCAATTACTNTAACTTGGCGTAAGTCGTTCTAGGAGAATTAATGAAGATTAGGGCTTTTTTTTTACTTTTACTAATGACAGCAGTTTTGGGAGTTTCCCAGCAGTCTCAAAACGATGACGGGTTTATCGAAAAGCCAATATCTGAAAACGATGACGACCAGTCTATCGGAGACATAATAACCGAAAACGATGATGATTGGTCTGTTGAAAAGCCAATATCTGAAAACAATGACGACCGGTCT
>WRGH01000030.1 GCA_009787285.1 Brevinematales bacterium | reverse complement strand
CAGCTTTATTGGGGGCTTTTTATAGACGGATCGGGACCGATCGGAATAATGGGAAGCCTTAAAGAAGATGAAAAAATATACATGGACTACCTGCCTATGGCGGCTCCTTACACAATGCTCTCCAATCCTGACGTACTGCTTGTGAATATGTGCGGCGGCATTAATGCGCAGGTTGCGCTTTACAACGGAGCCCGCAAAATTGACATTGTAGAGCCTTCTGCGGAAATGATCCGTCTTTTAAAAAATGACCCGACTATTTCGCTCTTTATGGGAGATCTTCTTTCAACGGAAAATATCAACGTAATACGGGGAGAAGGCCGTTCTCACAGCGCAAATAACGCAGGCTCCTATGACTTAATCGAAATAAGCCTCGTGGATTCAGTAGGTTTAACGGATTCAGGCGGCTATGTTGTACATGAAGATTTTAAATACACAGTGGAAGCATTCAAAGAGTATTTTAAGGGGCTTAAAGAAGGCGGCGTTCTTTCCGTAACAGTTTGGGACAGGTTAAACCCGCCAAGGAATGTGCCGCGTTTGTTAAATACAATAATCCGCGCAATGAAGGAATCAGGCTTTACAGAGCCTGAAAAATGCCTTTATTCATTCGGGCTTTTGCGCTCTACATCGACAATACTTGTAAAGAAAGGAGCGTTAACCACAAGGGACCTAAACGACCTTAATACCTATATTAAAAATTGTTCGTTTGATCTTTTCTATGCTCCCGGAACTGAATTGCCGCTTCGTAATCTTGATGTACTGATGGCAAGTTATCGTTACCAGTTTGAAGATTCTTATGATGATAAGGATGATAAAATAGAAACATTTACAAATGCGGATATGTACCGCACTGTAATTCCAAGATTCTTCGCGGGAGAAGCCGGAAAAATAGAAGAAAGCTATATTTTTGACATTCAGCCGATTTTGGATTCGCGTCCCTACTATACTGGTTTTTTAAAAATGGACGAATTGCCCATGTATCTGGATCAGTTACGTGATATTTCCGAAGAATGGGGATACCTCCTTCTCTTTGCTATGTTAATCCAGTCATGTATATTCGGGCTTATTGTAATTTTAATACCTGTTATCGGCAGAAGAAAAACCCTGTTTAAAAAACACAGGGGAACAATCGGAGTGATTTTATATTATGCGGGTCTCGGACTTGGCTATATGCTTATCGAGATTTACCTTATACAGCGTCTTGCGGTTTTTCTTTCTAATCCAACTTATTCAACAAGCATCGTAATAACCGTAATGCTGATTTCTTCCGCTCTTGGAAACCTGACAAGCGGGCTTTTAAAACGTTTCAGGCTTTTTGTCGTTCCCATAGCCTGCGTTCTGATTGGCGGCGGACTTCTNTTCTACATAATTGGACTTGATAATTTTCTTGCATCCTTCAGCTCATCTTCGATGATGATGCGTTTTTTGGTATCCGCCCTTATAATTGCGCCTCCTGCCTTTTTTATGGGTATTCCCTACCCCAACGGTCTTGACAGCCTGCAGGAAAGAAAACCTCATCTTCTTCCCTGGGCATGGGGAATGAACGGAGGACTTTCCCTTGTAGGAAGTTCAATGGCAAGGCTTCTTTCTGTATCCAGCGGATTCCCCGTGCTTTTAAATATGGGAATTGTGATTTATTTAACGGTTGGAGCCCTCTTCCCGATAAACTACAAAATGACTGAGGACTAAGTTCGCATGGCAAGAGAACAGATAGCCCCAACTAAAAGCAATCTCATAAGGGTTAAGGAAAGGCTGAATATTGCGCAAGAAGGGCACGATCTCCTTGAGCAAAAACGGGAGATTCTTGTTTCCGAATTGATGCGCAGGGTAGAACAGGTAAAACTTCTTGAACGCGAGCTTGAAAAACGGACGGATACAGCCTATCCGTGCGCAAAAAGGATGCTGCTTATGGTAGGCAGGCAGCGGGCTAAGCGGCTGGCAAATAATATTCATTACAACTATAAATTAACAGAAAAACAGATAATTTCCGCCGGAATGAAGCTGCCGGGACTTGAAATTGACTTGCCCTCAATAGAATTAAAATATTCGCCGCTGAATTCATTTGCGGAATGTGACGAAACCGTGATAGAATTCTTCGAGTTGCTCAAGATATGTACTGAATTGGCTGTAATAAGGACAATTGCATGGCGGCTGGCAAGAGAGGTAAAACGCACGCAGCGGCGGGNAAATGCTCTTGAAAAAATGGTTATTCCGACTGCCAGTGAAACCAAAACATATATTGAGTCTGTACTGGAAGAACGCGAAAGAGATTCTTTCTTTACAAGCAAGCTATTAAAAAAGAAAGGAGCATCGAACAAGCTGCATGAAGCCTCTCATTAGCAATATTGTAGTCGCAATTACAGGTACAGAAGCCTCTATTTTGGCAGCTAAATATGCCATTGTCATGGCAAAGCATTATAACTGCAAACTGCANGCGATCTATGTCGTAGATACGGCTACAATAAAAATGCTTACGTTAAGCAAGATTTTTATTCAGGAAGAAGGCGCAGAGTACGAAAAAAATCTTGAAAANAACGGCAACCGCTATCTTACCTTTATCGAAGAACTTGCAAAGGGAAAAGATGTAAAAATTGAGCGGATATTGCGCAAGGGCGCGATATACACGGAAATTCTTAAAGTAGCGGATGAAAAAGGAGCCGACTTAATCCTGCTTGGAGGCTGGGAAAAAGATACCAAAACCAGCGACATAATCGGTCATTCCCACCGTGAAATTATGGCAAACTCCAAATGCTCGGTATTGCTTGTAAAAGAACCAAATATTGATCAAATATATAAAAAAGCCTGATCGGAGATTTTATGAGGATAGCAGTTATCAGCTCGCCGGCGGCAAGGAAACAGCCGCCTGATTATGTGCAAGCTCTTGTAAAGGGAATGCAATCTATGGGACACCGCGTTGACATTGTCGACGCATGGACAGAAGACGGCATGAGGCTTCCCGGATATGAGTATATTGCNGTAACAGCGGAACCTGTTTCTTTCTTTTCAGGTAAGATTAATTCTAAAATTGCCAAAGTGCTTGCCGCCGGCAGCACTCTTGCAGGCAAAAAAAGCGCCGCTTTTATAAAAAAGACGGGGCTTTTCAGCGGGCGCGCCCTCGCCAATCTGATGAAAGCAATGGAAAAAGAGGGAATGGTTGTCAACTGGAGCGATCTGCTGCTTAATGCGCCGCATGCCGAAGCGATGGGAAAAAATATCGGCGCCTGACAATTTTGAATAATCACTACGAATTTCTTGGAATTAATCAGANTGCTTCTCAGGCGGAAATAAAAAAAGCATTCCGCGAAAAAGCAAAACAGCTTCATCCCGATATTGCAGGCTCTGAGCGCGCCGAGTCAATGCGTAAACTTATCGGCGCTTATGAAGTTCTTTCAAATNATGAACGCCGTTTTGAGTACGACAAGGCATATTCGCGCTTTATAAAAAAGTGCGGCTTTGATTACCGCAAATGGCTTTCAGAGCAGGATGATCCTTCATGTCAGGCAAAACTGATATTTTTTGAACTGCTCCACCTTGAGGAAGAACGGGCAATAGAAATTTGGCGCAAGAACGGCGGTCTTGATTTCCAAATGGAAAAACACATAGACCGCGAAGACTGGATGGACTGTTCATTCATCCTTGCGGAAGAATTGGACAAGAGGGGCTGTTCTTTTGAGGCGTTTAAGCTGTTAGCTGCAATTCTTGCCGAAGAGCGGCGCAAGCCGTATTTCAAACTTTTTACTGTGGAAATTGAAAATTTTATCAAGCTGCTTGTAAAATCAAGATTAAAATCAGAGCTTGACAGTGAAACATGGATTGAATGTTTAAAAACCATGATGGAGCTTGGATTTTCCGCACAGGAGCAAAAGCGTTTTATGAAATCAATTAACGACGCATTAATTAAATTAAGGGTATAGCTATGATTCGTTTAAAAAATGAAAAACAAATTGAAGGNATAAGGAAATCATGCAAAATGCTTTCCGCCATGTACCGCGANCTTATTCCGCTTGTAAAACCCGGGATTCAAACAATAGAAATNGACATGTGGGTAAGAGACTGGATAAAAAAAGCCGGNGGCAGGCCTGTTTTTCTTGGATACACAATAAAGAAAAAACCGTATCCTGCGGCAATTTGCATTTCAATCAATGAAGAAGTGATTCATGGNATTCCTTCAAAAAGGCGCATTCGCGAAGGAGATTTGGTTTCACTTGACTGCGGCATAGAGTTCGGCGGCTATATTAGCGATCAGGCTGTAAGCGTAGAAGCGGGTAATGTAGGCAAGGCTGTACACGAACTAAATAAAATTACGCTGGAATGCCTGTACAGGGGTATAACAGCGGTAAAGGCCGGAGACAGGCTTTTACAAATATCCCGCGCAGTGGAAAATCACGCAAAATCATTCGGATACGGAATTGTGCATGAATTCTGCGGTCATGGAACAGGGCTTGTTTTGCATGAAGACCCGCAGGTTCCCAATTATCCGCACGGGCCAAATCCAAAAATGAGTAACGGCATGGTTTTAGCTATCGAACCAATGATTAATGCGGGCACGGGCGATGTAAGAGTTCTTGACGACGAATGGACTGTGATTACAGCCGATGAAAAGGTATCCGCCCACTGGGAACATACAGTCGCCGTATTTAACGGTAATACCGAAATACTGACAGATCCTCTTGAATCTTTTATCTTTATGTAACTATTCATAGTACTCATATATTTGTTAAAATAGATATGTATTTCATAAATTAAAACTATAATTTTACGGAGTTAATATGAATATAACGCAAAAACTTTCATCAAAGAACCTGTTAATTTTTAATCTGGTTCTTATCGGAGCCATTTTTGGCTTTTCTTTGGCATTTTTTTCATTTTCCTGCTCATCGCCGAAGTCTAGGGTGCAGGCTCAGGAAAGCACTGTCATTATTCCTGAAAACGCTCTTGCCGTAGCGGAAAATTTGCAGACTGTTATACGCTCGGTTTCAGAAAAATTACTGCCTTCTGTTGTAGAACTGAAAACTGTATCCATAAGACGCCAGCAAGCGCCTGAATTCAACGGAATTCCGTGGGAATTTTTCTTCGGACCGCGCGACCGCGATCAAAACAGACAGGAGCGCGAATACCGCTCTCAAGGTTTAGGTTCGGGGATAATTGTAAGGTATAAAAACGGCACATATTACGCGCTGACAAACAACCACGTAGTTGACGGAGCAAACGAAATCAGGATCGCCACAAAAGAAGGAAAGGAATACCCAGCCGAACTCGTAGGAATCGACGAACTTAAAGACCTTGCAATGGTTTCTTTTAAAACCAATGATGTTTATCCTTTGGCATCACTCGGAGATTCAGACTCTGTAACGGTCGGAGACTGGGCGATAGCCATAGGCAACCCGCTCGGAGAACAATTTTCGTTTTCCGTAACAATGGGTATTGTAAGCGCAGTGGCAGAACAGGCGGACCAGGCGGAAACATTAACGATTTTATTCAGACAGACGCTCCGATTAATATGGGAAACTCAGGCGGTCCTCTTGTAAATATCCGAGGTGAAGTAATCGGCATCAATACATGGATTGCCAGTAACCTTTCAGGCGGAGGAAATGTCGGGCTTGGGTTTGCCATTCCTATTAATAATGCAAAACGCTCTATAGATGAGTTTATTGAAACGGGAACTACAAGCTACGGCTGGCTCGGAGTTTCTTTGCAGGAGCCGACAAGAGAAACTGTCATAGAACTCGGGCTTGACGGCAAGCGCGGAGCGCTGGCTTCTCATGTATTCCTTGGCTCTCCCGCCGATAAAGGTGGAATAAGACCCGGAGACTTTATTACTCATGTTAACGGAAAGGAAGTAAGGGGCGTAAATCAGCTTCAAATGATTGTAAGCGATCTAAAACAAGGAGACCGCGCTTCATTCACCGTTATAAGAGACAAGGTATCAAAAGAGTTTAACGTCCGTATAGAAGCGCGCACCGATCAGGTAGCGTCAGATAACAAAAAACTTTGGCCGGGTGTTTCGGTTATTCCGCTTACAGAACAGTTAAGGCAGAATCTTCAGATAAGTGAAAATGCAAAAGGACTCTTGGTAGCGCAGGTCATTTCCGGCTCTCCCGCAGATATAGTAGGATTAAGGCAGAGCGATATAATCACGGCGGTTAACGGCGTAAAAGTAAATGACACTGCGGCCTTCTTCAAGACGTTACGCGAAAAAACCGACAGCGAACTGTGGTTCGAAATTCAAAGGGGCGAAGCGGTTCTTGAATCGCTGCGGTTTAAAAAGTAGCTATGAAGTTGTACGGGAATCTATCCTGTACAACTAAATATCAACGCGGAATACGGGTCTTTTGGTGCGATTTTTATCGTAGCGAAGGATATCCGCGTTGAACCTGCGTTCAGCTTCAAGCGTTGAAGGCGGTCCGTGCCCGGGCAGCACAACATAATCTCCGGGAAGCGAAAGAAGGCGGCTTCTGAGTTTATCCATCTGCGTAGCGGCACCATAAGCGCTTGCTGTGCTGCCCACAAGGCCGGCAGTAAGCACATCGCCCGTAAAAAGCAGGTTGTTTATTTTGTAGACCACAGAATCCGATGAATGGCCGGGTATTGAAATAACTTCTATGGAAAAACCGCTGATTGCGATTCTATTTCCGTCTTTGACCATTGTAGACTTATGCTCCATAATGCTTTGATTTACCGCGAACACTTCGGTATTGTAAATGCGCATTAATGTACGCAAGCCGTGCACATGGCTCAAGTGATCGTGCGTTATCAGCACAGCCTTAAGATCAAAGTTATTGTTTTCCAGTGTTTCAAGCGTTATATTTTCCACGCTTCCGGGATCGACTATTACCGCTGNATTTTTACGATTTTCGCCCGTATCTTCCATTCCAAGAATGTAACAGTTGCTGAAACCATACGAACAGTAATGAAAAAACAGCTTCATTATTCTTCCATTTCAAATAAAGCTTCAGCAGTATTTGAGGATCTAAAATCAATATCGTTTTGTTCTGCGCTTGCAAAAAAAACACGCTTTAAATTACAGTTTACAAATGTGGATTTTGACAAATCCGCGCTGATAAACCGGCTGTTATACAAATTTGAACCGTTAAAAGAAGTATTGGCAATCGTCGCACCTTCAAAATTTACATGTAAAATCTCGCAACCGGTAAATTTACAGTTTTCAAAAGCAGATCCGGCAAGCGACACAAACTGAATATCCGACTTTGAAAAATCACAATCAATAAAGTCTGAAAAATCAAAAAAATTCATCCTCATTTTAACGCCGGAAAAATTACAGTTGAAAAACGCAGCTTCCTTAAAATTACAGCCGTAAAAATGATGATTAGAAAAATCGATGTCTGTAAAATGCATGCCGGATACTGTCAGGTCTTTTATTGTTTTGTTTTCTTCAATGTAATTACAAATTCGAAAATATTCCTGCTCAGGATTTGCCTGATGAATAAAACAAAGATTATTACCTGATATGGCAGGTTTTCCGCATCCTGCGGCGCACGGATTAATTACGAACATTTCATTTTCAGCTTATCATAGTTCTATCTTTACAACCAGCCCCGTGAAAGGTAAAATAAAAAAATGTGCTGGTACTGCGGTTCGCCCGTAACAGATGAAGAGCCGATTGGCCGTTCCGCTCGATGTGTAAAGTGCGGAAAAGATCTTCGCTCATGCAAAAATTGCCGGTTTTATCTGCCCGGTTCACGGGGCGACTGCCGTGAATCGGGGGCGGAAGGCCAGCCGGACAAGGAACGCGCCAATTTTTGCGACTGGTTTTCCCTTGATAAAAAATTCCGCCTGCAGAGCGCGGGGCTTTCAAAAGAGCGCGAAAAAGCAGAAGCCTCAAAAACCGCATTTGATAATCTTTTCAAATAAATATGAATAACAAACCGGTATTATTTATTGATTCAGGCATCGGAGGAATTCCCTATTGTACGGATTTCATAAAAAAAAACCCGCAGGAATCAGTCTGTTACCTTGCGGATCATAAAAATTATCCTTACGGTCCGCGCGAAAAAGAAGAATTGACCGCTATTTTAATTTCGCTGCTGGAAAAATTTTTGGCAAAAATTGAACCGAAAATCGCCGTATTGGCGTGTAACACAGCTACAATAGCCGCCCTTTCTTCATTACGCGAAAACTTTGCGCGTCTGCCCTTTGTCGGAACAGTGCCCGCGATAAAGCCCGCGGCAAACGCAAGCAGCAACGGGAAAGTCGGCGTTCTTGGAACAGCGCGGACAATTGAAGAAATTAACAGTCTTAACCTTGCGGAGAATTCATGTGAAATCTCAGGAATAGCCGCGCCTGAACTTGTGGATTTCATCGAACTTCACTTTGACAATTCAGAAGAAGAAGAAAAAACCAAAATTGTAAAAAAATACGTTGATCTTTTCAGGGCGGAGAATGTTGACACCCTTGTACTCGGCTGCACTCATTTTCTTTTCCTTCTTGATGAATTCAGGCGCGAAGCCGCTCCGTATTTTAAAGTTTTTGATTCTCTTGAGGGAATTACAAAACGCATTGAATATCTAATGGNTGAAAACGGCTGTCTTTTGCGCGCAGAAGAAAATTCCCGTCCCGTTCACAGGCTTTTTGTAACAGGCAAAAAAGCATCAGACTCATTCTGGAAAAAAAGAGCGGCGGCGTTAGGTTTTAACCTTGTCATGTTAGACGAACTATGAAAAACAACTCAAAGATTCTTAAAGGACTTGTAATACAGGGTTCGCGCAATATCATGACTGTCAGGATAACGGCGGAAGAAGGTATAAAGAATCTTGAATGCAGAATAAAGGGAAAAGTTTTAAAATCAGACGAAGATTACTATAACCCCATTGCGCCCGGAGACTGGGTAAATGTTGAACGGCAGAAAAACGAAAATACCGCGTTGATTCTTTCTGTTGAAGACAGACGGAATCTCTTCAGACGTTTTAATCAAAAAGAATCGCTAAGCCAGCTTCTCGCGGCAAATGTCGATCTTGTTCTTTGTATATGTACTGCGGTCTCCCCTCCCTTCAGGCCGCGTTTTCTTGACCGTGTTCTTCTGCAGGCTGATATTGAGGGAATAGAGGCGATTATTATCTGCAATAAAATTGATCTTGGGTATGACGACATTAATGTCGACGAACGGCTTGAAGATTTTAAACGTATCGGCTATAAGGTAATTTCCGTGTCTGCAAAAACAGGCGAAGGCCTTGAAGAGCTTCGCCGCGAAATAGAAGGAAAGACTTCCGTCTTGACAGGTCAGTCGGGAGTTGGAAAATCCAGTATCATAAACGCATTAAAGCCGGGTGTAAATATCAGGGAAGGCGCTATTAACGAAAAATACGGACGAGGGATTCACACAACGACAATGTCGTTTATTGTAGACATTAATGCTTCAACGCGCCTTATTGACACTCCGGGAGTACGGCTTTTTATACCGGACGGAATAAAAGCTGAAGAACTTATTTTCCACATGAGAGAATTTGCCCCTCTTGCGGGTAAGTGCAGTTTCGGCATTTCATGTTCGCATAAAACAGAAGCCGGCTGTAAAATAATGGAAGCGGTAAATGCAGGCATCATTCATGAAGACCGTTATGAAAGTTTCCTGCGCATACGCGAAGACCTTGAAGGAAACATCAGTGATTATTGAAAAAAATCTGCTCACAGAAAAAACTTTAACACTTCTCGAATACCCGCAAATTACAGAAAGCGTCGCGTCATACGCGGTCAGCGAAGAAGCTGCGAAGAAAATAAAAGAAGCAAAACCTGTCTTTACAAGCGGTATGGAAGCTGTAAAGGCAAAGGTAAGCGCTATTCATTCAATTATGAATTTCTGCGATGACGAACCAAGGGCATGGCTTCCGTCAATTGGTTTCCTGCTTCCAAAAATAGAAGTGCCCGGCGCTGTTCTGGATTTGGACGAAGTTCTTGCAATCGCCCTTTTCATTGAACGCTCAGGCGAAATAAAAAACTGGATAGCCAAAGAACGATCCGGTTTTGCCGAACAGGAAACAGACGGCAGGAAGGAACTTTTAGCAATGTTAGAACTCCTTCCTGACTGTACTCCCGCAATGGCTGAAATATTTAAAATAATCGACAGGGAAGGAAAACTCCGCGACATTCCTGTGTTACGCGCCATAAAAAGACGCCTCGAAAGCCTTGAGAAGGAATTAAAGGCTGNTGTCTCTCATTATTCTTCGGATGATGAGTACAGGCGCATACTGCAATCGCCGCTTCCTTCGCAGAGNGACGGCCGCGCGGTACTGGCAGTTAAGGCAAATTTTCGCGGACGAATCCGAGGAATTGTACATGAGGTATCTTCAAGCGGGCAGACTGTCTTTATAGAGCCCCTTGATGTAGTAGAAAAAAACAATGAAATTCTCGTAGAAAAGCGTAATCTAGACGCGGAAATTCAAAAAATACTGCGTGAATTAACGGAAAAAATTGCTCTCTACGCGGAAAAATTAAAAACGTTTCACACAACAATAATTGAGCTTGAATGTTTAAGGGCAAGAGCAAAGTATTCTCATGCGACAAAGGGGCATTTTGCAAAAAATACGGATAACGGAAGGGAATGTCTTGTTTTAAAACAGGCNCGTCATCCCCTGCTCAAAAAAGCGGTTCCAATCAATATCGAAATGAATAATGATACCCGCACCCTGATTATAACAGGTCCGAACACAGGCGGAAAAACTGTCGCTTTAAAAACGCTGGGGCTTCTCTCCATGATGAACCAGAGCGGTCTCGCCNTTCCGCTTGAAGAAGGAAGCTGCCTTCCGTTTTTTGACGGAGTATTTGCGGACATCGGCGATGAACAGTCTATAGATCAGTCCCTTTCTACTTTTTCAGCCCATATAACAAACATATCCGCCATAACGGCTTACGCAACGGAAAAATCACTCGTTCTCCTNGACGAACTTGGTTCAGGAACCGACCCGGAAGAAGGCGGCGCAATTGCTATGGCAATACTGGATTATTTGATAGAAAAGAACGCGCGGATGATCATTACAACGCACCACGGAATATTGAAAAATTACGGCTATACAAGACAGGGCGTAGAAAACGCCTCCGTTGAATTTAACGCGCAGACGCTTTCACCCACTTATAAAATAATCAACGGGATTCCCGGAGAAAGCAGAGCTCTTGATATAGCCGCCGCAAACGGTCTTGACAGCAGTATTGTAGAAAAAGCGAGAAATTATATTGACGAAGAAAAGTCAGACATTTCCGCATTGATCAAGGGGCTTGAACAGAAACAGAAAGAACTTGCGGGGCTTGAGCATAAAAGCACAGTTGAACAAACAAGGTTAAAAGAAGAAAAACGAAAAGCGGATTTAAAGGAATTGCAGCTTAGGCAAAAAGAAGCGGAACTAAAGCGCGAATCTGTAGGGAAACTTTCGTCTTTATTAAAGGAAAGCCGCAAAACGCTTGAAAACCTTGTCCGTGAGCTGAAAGAAGGCGAGGTAGACCGGGAAAAAACCCTGAAAGTAAAGGAATTCCTTGCAGAACTTGCGCGTAACGTTGAGAATGAAAGCTCCGCTCTTGACGAAGAAGAACGCGTCATAATTGAACAGTTCCAAAAAAACAAAAATGAAACATTCTCCGACTTTGCGCCGGACATGGAAGTTTTCGCAGGCTCTTCAAAACAACGCGGCGTAATTATCCGTAAAGACAAAAAAANCTCCGCNGGAAATTCGTGGATAGTAAAAATCGGTTCCATAAAAATGAGTTTTCCGGAAAAAGATTTAATNCCGGCATCCGGCGTTAAGGCAAATAAAACCGCATCATGGGACGCGGAATACGGCTCGTCTGCCGCCGCTGTTTTTGAACTTAAATTNATCGGAATGAGGCTAGAGGACGCAAAAGACGCCCTTCGCCGCCAAATTGAAAGCGCTTTGCTTTCAGGGTTAAAAACATTCGCCGTTATTCACGGAAAAGGTTCCGGCATTTTGCAAAAAGGAATTCATGATTATTTAAAAAATGACCCCGCTATAGCGGACTATTACTTTGCCCGCCCCGAACTCGGCGGATTCGGCAGAACTGAAGTAGTTTTAAAGTAACCGACTTTGCGGACAGGCGCTTAATCAATGAATGGTTCGTCGCTCTCCATAAAATCGGGTATTGTATAGACAAGAGAGCCTGACCGGCGCACCCGCAATGCGGCAAAACCTTTGGAAACCATAGCGTCAAGGTCCCTCTTCGCTTCTTCTACGGTGATATTCGCGGCAAGCGCCGTTTCACTCGCTGTAAGAATACCCTTGTTCGATTTTGCCAATTTTAAAATAACACGCTCAACAGGCTCTTTTACATGTACGATTTTAGTTTCACCGTCATTAACATTACGCCATTTAAGCCTGCCGTAACTGTCAAACTTATCATTGTTATCCAGAATAGCCTGACGGATATTCGCTTCCCTTACCTGACCGG